>JAJAYM010000025.1 GCA_027117675.1 Actinomycetes bacterium
GACTCCCGTCACCGCGATCTGTCTTCACTTGAGACCAAGATCAGTCTTGAGCGAGAGAAGCTCGAGAAGACGCGCGACTCCGATGTCGAGACTCGCCAAAAGAAGCTCGAAACCGACATCGCCGCCCTGGAGGCTGTGGGCGCCAAGGCAGATCAGCGGCGCAAGGTTCGCGAGTCGGCCGAGCGCGAGATGAACCAGATCCGCAAGCGGGCCGACCTGCAGATCGATCGCATCACCGCTGTGTGGGATCGCTTCAAGGGTCTGAAGGTTCAAGACCTCGAGGGCGACGAGATGCTGTACCGCGAGATGCGCGACCGCTTTGGCATGTACTTCAAGGGTGGCATGGGAGCGGCGGCGATCAAGGCGCGCCTGGAGTCGTTCGACCTCGAGGCTGAGGCCGAGCGCCTACGCGAAATCATCGCCACCGGGAAGGGCCAGAAGAAGACCCGAGCTCTCAAGAGGCTTCGGGTTGTCTCGGCCTTTCTGTCGACGCGCAACAGCCCCATGGGCATGGTTCTTGACGCCGTTCCGGTGATCCCGCCGGACCTGCGTCCGATGGTGCAGCTCGACGGTGGACGGTTCGCCACGTCCGATCTCAACGACCTCTACCGCCGCGTCATCAATCGGAACAACCGATTGAAGCGCCTTCTCGACCTCGGAGCCCCCGAGATCATCGTCAACAACGAGAAGCGCATGCTGCAAGAGGCTGTCGACGCGCTCTTTGACAACGGACGTCGTGGACGTCCGGTCACCGGCCCGGGTAACCGCGCCTTGAAGTCGCTCTCCGACATGCTGAAGGGCAAGCAGGGTCGGTTCCGTCAGAACCTGCTCGGCAAGCGCGTCGACTACTCGGGACGCTCGGTCATCGTTGTCGGGCCGAAGCTGAAACTGCACCAGTGCGGTCTGCCCAAGCAGATGGCGCTCGAGCTCTTTAAGCCGTTTGTCATGAAGCGTCTGGTCGACCTTTCACATGCGCAGAACATCAAGAGCGCCAAGCGCATGGTCGAGCGCCAGCGCCCCGTTGTGTGGGACGTCCTCGAAGAGGTCATCGCCGAACACCCGGTGCTGCTCAACCGTGCACCGACGTTGCACCGTCTCGGCATTCAGGCTTTCGAGCCACAGCTAGTCGAGGGCAAGGCCATTCAGATTCACCCGTTGGTCTGCACCGCCTTCAACGCCGACTTCGACGGTGACCAGATGGCCGTCCACCTGCCGCTGTCGTCAGAGGCGCAGGCTGAGGCGCGCATTCTCATGCTGTCGAGCAACAACATCTTGTCGCCGGCCGACGGTCGCCCGATCGCTTCGCCGACGCAGGACATGGTGCTGGGCATCTACTTCCTCACCACCGAAAAGCCCAAGGGCAAGGCGGCGGGGGAGGCGTTCTCATCGATCTCCGAAGGCGTGATGGCCTTCGACCGTGGGTTGCTCGACATCCAGGCGCCGATCAAGCTTCGGCTCCGCGATGTCGTGTTGTCCGGAGAGGTCAAATCGCCGGAGGGATGGACTGAGGGTGAGCCATTGACCGTCCAGACGACGCTCGGCCGGGCACTCTTCAACGAGGCGCTTCCGGTCGACTACCCCTACGTCGATGCCCGCGTCGACAAGAAGCGCCTCTCGGCGATCGTCAACGATCTCGCCGAGCGTTATCCGAGGGTCACGGTTGCGGCAGTTCTCGACGCTCTCAAGGCCACCGGTTTCCACTGGGCGACGCGGTCCGGTGTCACGATCTCGATCGAGGACGTCGTCACGCCGCCGAACAAGTCCACCATCATGGAGACGTACGAGAGCAAGGCCGAGAAAGTCCAGAGTCAGTACGAGAAGGGCCTGATCACCAACGACGAGCGTCGCCAAGAGCTCATCGAGATCTGGACCCAGGCAACGAACGAGGTCTCCCGTCAGATGGAGATCAACTTCGTCGCTTCGGAGGCCAACCCGATCTGGATGATGGTCAACTCCGGTGCCCGCGGAAACATGATGCAGGTTCGACAGATCGCCGGTATGCGTGGACTGGTCGCGAACCCGAAGGGTGAGATCATCCCGCGGCCGATCAAGTCGAACTTCCGCGAAGGACTGTCGGTGCTCGAGTACTTCATCTCGACACACGGCGCCCGTAAGGGTCTGGCCGATACCGCGCTCCGCACCGCTGACTCTGGGTATTTGACTCGACGTCTTGTCGACGTCTCTCAGGACGTCATCGTGCGCGAGGAAGACTGCGGAACTGATCGCGGCCTGGTGCTGCCCATCGCTACCCAGGCGGCGGGTGGCAGTTGGCTCAAGGTTGAATCAGTCGAGAACAGCATCTACTCGCGGGCGCTTGCCGAGGACGTGGCTGGGCAAAAGGACGCCAAGGCGACCACTCTGCTCGGAGACGTACTCATCGACGCCCTGGTTGAGGCCGGCGTTCACGAAGTCAAGGTCCGCTCGGTCCTCACGTGCGAGAGCAAGAAGGGCATCTGTGCCTTCTGCTACGGCCGATCGCTGGCCACCGGCAAGCTCGTCGACGTCGGTGAGGCAGTTGGCATCATCGCCGCACAGTCGATTGGTGAGCCCGGTACCCAGCTAACGATGCGTACCTTCCACACCGGTGGTGTGGCTGGTGAAGATATCACTCACGGTCTGCCGCGTGTGGTCGAGCTCTTCGAGGCCCGTACACCCAAGGGCAACGCACCGATCGCCGAGGCGACCGGCCGGATCCGCATCGAAGACACCGAGCGCGAGCGCAAGATCGTGCTCGTGCCCGACGACGGCACCGAGGAGTTCCCCTACAAGGTCAGCAAGCGTTCGCGCCTGCTGATCGGTGAGGGCGACCACGTCGAGGTGGGCCAGCAGCTCATCGTCGGTGCGGTCGACCCCAAGACGGTGTTGCGGATCCTGGGCCCGCGCAGGGTGCAGGAGTACCTCACCGCGCAGGTGCAGGAGGTCTACCGCAGTCAGGGTGTGCAGATCCACGACAAGCACATCGAGGTCATCGTGCGACAGATGCTCCGCCGGGTCACCATCATCGAGTCCGGAGACTCAACGATGTTGCCTGGTGAGCTCGTGGAGCGCGCCCGATTCGAGACCGACAACCGTCGGATCGTTTCCGAGGCCGGTACGCCGGCGTCTGGGCGTCCAGAGCTCATGGGAATCACCAAGGCGTCACTTGCGACCGAGTCGTGGTTGTCTGCCGCCTCCGTCCACGAGACGACGCGAGTGCTCACGGACGCGGCGATTCACGCCAAGTCTGACTCGCTGCTCGGCCTGAAAGAAAACGTCATCATCGGCAAGCTGATCCCGGCTGGTACTGGCCTGGCGCGATACAGCAACGTGCGGGTCGAGCCGACCGAAGAGGCCAAGGCCGCGATGTACTCGATGGTCGGCTACGACGACTACGCCTATGGCTTCGGTGCCACCCCGGGCGAGGCTGTGCCGCTCGAGGATTACGACATGGGATACCGCGGCTAGGCAGCGCAGCACGTCCAGCTGCAAAGGCCCGGCGCTCCTCGTGGAGCCGCCGGGCCTTTGCGCGTTGGAGGGCCGCTAGGTGAACCGATTGACTATCAGTCAGGCGCCGCCGCCCGCTTATGTGAGCGTTCGGTACATCGTCGGGTCAGAATTCGGCGCCTGGATGTACCGAACCCTCACACATGTGGCAGGCGGCGGTCGCTCACACTCTGCTGGGCCTTCACGCGTGATCGCCCAGTCATTCACACCTGCGTACTGAACAGGTCTCCTGGTTGGCACCGGAGCTCTTCGCAGAGTGCAGTGAGGGTGCTGAACCGGATCGCGCGAGCGCGGTTGTTCTTCAGAACCGAAAGGTTGACGACCGTGACGCCGACTTTCTCGGCAAGCTCGGTCAAGGTGAGGCCTCGGCTCTCCAGCAGTTTGTCGAGATGGCAGATTCGAGTTCCCGTCAAGATCGGGCGGGCACCGCTCGCGGCTCAGGAGTAGGCGGCTGCCTTGTACTTGGCGAACTGGCGGGCCGTCAGTTGTTGGTTGACCGCGCCGTTCAGCGTCGTGATGTCTTTGGTGATCGAGCGGGTGATGATGAGCGCGCCGCCGGCGCGTTTTATGGCTAGGCCCTCGGCGCGCACCGTTTCGGTCTTGGCGCTCGAGGTGTAGAGGGCCCAGGTCAGTTTGAGCTGCTTCTTCCTCTTCGAAAAGGTGCCCTTGACCGTGACGCGGTCGGCCGGTGCGGTGCCACCGAACGAGTCAGCCGTGCAGTTGAGGTAGGCCTGCTTGAGTCGGGCGAAGGCGTTCGTGCCGTCGACGACTGCTTGGAACTGCAGGATGAGCGTCGAGCCCACGCGGCCTGAGGCCGTCCACCGAGCCTGTCGAGACGAAGAGATGCGCTCGGTGCGTTCGAAACCACAGACCTCGATGTTCCCCTCGCCACCCTTGCGGTACTCCACCGTGGTGATGGTGGAGTCGATGCCCTTGATGACGTCCTCAGCGAGCCGGGCGCTTTCCACCACATCAGCTGCCACGATGTGCCATGTCGTGGTCGTTCCTGCCGTCGCTAGCGGAGCCAGCGACGCCACGAGCGCCCCGGTCGCCAAGAGAACCCCCGCGGTCGGCAGCGCGCGCCAACGAATCCTCGCCATTTAACCCCTCCTGGTAAATCCCCCGGCGGCCCGAGCCCATTCTTACCACCGCCCGCCCCGTCATGCGGGCTGATCGGGGAATCGTGAAAGAACTACCGGCCGAACGCATGAGAACGCGTGGTGCGGAAGAATGGGCGAGTGACCCAGGTACCTGACTTCCCCGCTCCTCATTCCCCGGTCCCGGCATCGGGGGAGCAGCCACCGAAACTGCCGACGCCACCCGCTGACCCTGCCTCGCCACCTGTACCGGCGCCGCAGACAGAAGGGACTGCCGTCGCGGCCTTGGTCTGCGCCATCCTCGCGTGGTTCGTTGGCCCGATCGTGCTGGCGGTCGTTGCCCTGGTGCTGGCCAGAAGTGCCGAGAAGTCCATCCAAGCTCGACCGACCGAGCTCACCGGGCTCGGGGTGGTGAGCGGGGCCCGTTGGGTGGCCTGGGTTCATCTGGTCCTGGTCGCGATGGTCGTCGCGTTCCTATCGGCTTTTGCGATCGCGCTCTGGGTTGGCCGTTGAGGCGGCCCCTGGTAGCCCCGTTTTGACCGTTCGCGGGGCGACTCGGTAGTCTCGTTCCTTGTGCCTGGGTCATACCAGGCTGCCGTGCCTGCCCGCACGCCCCTCGTTCGGCCCGCACTTCAGTGTGGAACCGGTTGCGAGGACGCCGCAGGGCGCCGCATGGTCCCACGTAGCACCCCTCACTTCGGGTGTTTGCGCTGTTCAGACAGCGCGACACGCCCAGGCGCGGGGGTGGGAGAGCCCACCCGGGGCCATCCCGCGCACGATTCAGCACTCGACGACGAACGGGAAAGACGCACCGGTGCCTACGATCCAGCAGTTGGTCCGCAAGGGCCGTCAGGACAAGGTCGACAAGTCCAAGACGCCCGCTCTTAAGGGCAGTCCGCAGCGCCGCGGTGTCTGCACGCGCGTCTACACCACCACGCCGAAGAAGCCGAACTCCGCGCTCCGCAAGGTGGCTCGCGTTCGGTTGACTTCCGGTATCGAGGTCACCGCCTACATCCCAGGCGTCGGTCACAACCTGCAGGAGCACTCGATCGTGCTCGTGCGTGGCGGCCGGGTCAAGGACCTCCCCGGTGTCCGTTACAAGATCATTCGCGGGGCGCTCGACACCCAAGGCGTCAAGAACCGCAAGCAGGCTCGTAGCCTTTACGGCGCGAAGAAGGAGAAGAGCTAATGCCCCGCAAGGGCCCGGCCCCCAAGCACCCGGTCGTTGCCGACCCGGTCTACAACAGCCCTGTCGTCACCTCAGTGATCAACAAGATCTTGGTCGACGGCAAGCGCTCCACCGCGCAGAAGATCGTCTATGGCGCCCTCGAAGGCTGCCGAGCCAAGACCGGCACCGACCCCGTGGTCACGCTCAAGCGTGCGCTCGACAACGTCAAGCCCACCCTCGAGGTGCGCAGCCGTCGCGTCGGTGGTGCCACCTACCAGGTTCCGGTCGAGGTCAAGCCAGGACGCAGCCACACCCTGGCTATCCGATGGTTGGTGATGTATGCCCGCCAGCGCCGCGAGAAGACCATGACCGAGCGCCTGATGAACGAGATCCTCGACGCGAGCAACGGCCTGGGGGCCGCGGTCAAGCGCCGTGAGGACACCCACA
>JAJAYM010000026.1 GCA_027117675.1 Actinomycetes bacterium
CCCTCTCGACGATCCGGCTTCGGTCCTTCTGCGCGAGGCATCCCCCAACCGCAATCTGCATGCCGGGGTTAGCCTCCTTCACCGGAGCGAGGTGCCCGAGGTTGCCGTACAGGCGGTTGTCGGCGTTCTCGCGAACGGCGCAGGTGTTGAAGACGACGACGTCCGGCGTAGCGTTGTCGGCAGCGCGGACATACCCAGCTGACTCCAGTGAGCCGGCGAGCCGTTCCGAGTCGTGCGCGTTCATCTGGCACCCGTAGGTACGCACCTCGTAGGTGCGTACGAAGTCGGGGAGCGTGGTCACGGTCACCAGGGTAGGCGCTCGACGACCGGTCACCGGTGCCGCACCACCCTTGACGCGCGAGGCCAATCGCCGTTTGATCCCACGTTGTGGTACGTGTATGCCACATGGTGGATCAGATGCTCGCCCAGGAGGTGAACCGCCTGTCAGGCTGAACGCTCGGCCCCCGCCGGTGTGGTGAGCCCGTCTCGACTCACACTGACCCTTCGAACCAGATCAGAGGTCACCATGCGCATCCTCGTCGCCGACTCCCTCGAGCCATCAGCCATTGCCGCACTCGAGCAGGCGGGCCACTCGTGCGCCATCAACGCCGACCTCTCCGGAGACACCCTCCCTGACCACATCGGCGACCACGAGGCTCTCATCGTCCGCAGCACCAAGGTCACCGCAGCCACGATCGCTTCCGGTAAGGCACTCACCCTCGTGGTTCGGGCCGGGGCAGGGACCAACACGATCGACGTCGCCGCGGCTACCGAAGCCGGCGTCGTCGTCACCAACGTCCCGGGCCGCAACGCCGCCGCCGTCGCCGAGCTCGCCTTCGGCCTCATGCTGGCGCTCGACCGTCGCATCCCCGATGGCGTCATCGATATGCGAGCGGGGCATTGGGACAAGAAGGGGATGAGCAAGGGAGCCAGAGGGCTCGCCGGTGCCTCTTTGGGCATCGTTGGCCTAGGAAACATCGGGCTCGGGGTGGCGCAACGCGCCAAGGCGTTCGGTATGAAGGTGACGGCACTCCAACGCCCTGGCCGGTCACCGGAGTCGCAGGCAAGGATCACCGATCTCGGCATCGATCTGCTCGACTCACTGCCCGCACTCGCGGCAGCCGTCGACATCTTGTCCCTGCACATCCCAGCGGGACCGAGCACCGCGGGAATCGTAGACCGCGAAACCATTGAGGCGATGCGCCCAGGAGCGCTGCTGATCAACACCTCACGCGCCGACATTGTCGACGCCGACGCTCTGCTTGCCGCGTTGGACGCCGGCCGGATCCGCGCCGGCCTTGACGTTTTCCCCGATGAGCCCGGGAGCGGGAAGGCCGAGTGGACGTCACCACTGTCGACGCACCCCGCTGTCGTTGGCACCCACCACATCGGGGCGTCTACGGAGCAGGCTCAGCTCGCGGTCGCCGAGGGAGTCGTCGATGTCGTTGCGGGCTTTGTCAGCGGTTCGCCCATCCACGTCGTCAACCCAGCTGCCCTGAACGCGGCACCGAACAAGGGCGCAGCCGGGTGACGCTGGTCGGTCGGTTCGCGGCCCGAATCGTCAAGCAGGAGCACGCCGCCGACGTGGTGTGCCCCATGCATGACGCCCTCAGCGCTGCGCAGCGGGCGAACCTGCTGCTCGAGAACCCTCTGAGCTACCTGAACGTCACCCGCAACTCACTCGATATGCCCGGTGCATCGTACGAGGAGATCGGCGTTGCCAACGCCGCAGGTCTTGAGCGCCTTCTGAGGTCTGACTCCTATGGCCAGTTGAGTGATCCGGCCATCTACGTCTACCGAATCGACCGGGACGGCGACGTCCATACCGGTGTGGTTGCCGACCTCGATGTCGAAGGGTTCGTTGACGGACGCGTTCTCGGCCACGAGGACGTCAAACCGGAGAAGGTTCGAGCCCTCGCCAAGCACTTCGAAGCGGTCCCCACACGATCCGAGCTGGTCGCGGTCATGCATCGCGACGACGACGACGTAGCAGCGATCGTCGCAACGACCACGTCGCACGCACCGATCCTGACCGTCACCGACCTCACCGGCGTCAAGCAACAGGTCTGGCGAGTCTCTGACGATGACGCACGACCGCTGATCGAGCGGCTCAGCGCACTCCGTCACTACGTCGCCGATGGGCATCATCGAGTCGCGGCCACCCTGGCCCGATGGCGCGACCACGGCAGCCCAAGAGGCGGCACCGTGCTCTGCGTTCTCTACCCCGAGAACCAAACCCACCTGCTGGCGTTCGATCGTCTCGTCGCGAGACCGGTCGACGTTGAGGCCGCCCTCGATGGCCTCAAGCAGACTTGCCGCGTCACCCAAGCGTCAGGGCCAACCCGTCGTCACGGTGGCTTCGGGCTCCACCTCGGCGGCTCCTGGTACCGAGTGGACATGCCCGACAGCTCAGTCACCGAGGGAGCCACCTCTTTGGACGTCGCGCGGCTCGATGCCGAGATCCTGCGTCCGATCCTCGGTGTTGCCTCTGGCCACGACCGGGTGACCTATGTCTCTGAACTCTCCGACTCTCACGTAGTGGCGGCCACCCACCCCGACGACGCCTACTTCGTGCTGGCGGCGCCAACGCACGAAGAGCTCATCAGTGTCGCCGAACGCGGTGAGGTGATGCCGCCGAAGAGCACCTACATCGAGCCCAAACCTCGCGCCGGCATCTTCTTGCACCCGCGCCAGGGCCCGGTGGACCCACGAAACCTTCCGCCTGCCAGCGTGCGGGCAACCGGAGCTAGAACCACGTAGGACGCTTTGTCCGCGGCCGTCACGAAGGCGGCGTGAGCCTTCGAGTGCCGTCAGGTTCGATCACGACCCGCCACTGCTTGAGATGAACCAAGCGGTGGTGATGTCGGCAGAGCAGCACGGTGTTGCCGAGTGAGGTTTCGCCGCCGTTCTCCCAGAAGACGACGTGATGGACGTCGCACTGCTCGGGCGACCGGTGGCAACCGGGCCCTACGCAGCTACGGTCGCGCGCAGAGACAGCGCGGCGCAGTGCCGGCGGGATCGTGCGAGTTGCGCGCCCGACATCGATGACCTGAGACGCACCGGCGGTGACGATCCGGGAGACGGTGGAGTCGCAACCGATCATCTGGGCCTCGGTGGCTGTGATCGGACCGGTCCACGCCAACTGGGCCGGCTCGATGCCGCTGAACGAAGGCTGATCGCCTCGGGAAGCCAGCGAGGCGTGATCGACGATCACTGACAGATGCGGGCGTACCCCGGCCACCTGCACGGTGTTCGCCTGCTCCAACCACTCCGAGCAGATCTCGCCCAATGCATCGGCCCGCCGCTGAGGCCACGTGCGCACCTCATCGCCGGCCCCCGCGCCGCGAGGTACGTCGGTGCCGGAGTCGGAGTGGCCGTCCCCGTGGTCGGCCCTGCCGGAGGGTGTCGGACGCAGCTTGGTGTTGAGGGCCGTCAACAGCAACGCGCCATTGACCGGATCAAGCAGGCCGTTGACCGACACCATTCCGTCCATCGTCTCGGCGACGGACAGGCCACGGCGGTCGAGCTTGCGAATCGCAGCATCATCGGCACGGTCACGGTCGAAACAGTGCACCAGTCGGTCAGCAACCCGACGGAGCTGTCCGGGATCGAGCACCCGAGCGTGCTCGACCAGGCTCGTCTCAGCTTCATCGCGACGTTCGTCCGAAATCTGGCGGAGGGCCTGCCCGATCACCTGCGCATGCCGCCACGACACCTCGCCGGTTCGGACCGCCTTGCCGGTGATCGGCTGTGACGCGGTGATCGCGAAGGCAACCTTCGCGCGAGAGGTTGACTCGGCCGGGGCGAGGTTACAGTGGTGCCGCATCCACGATGCCAACGTCGGATGGCCGCTCTCGGCCAGCTCTCCGGACTCAGAGAAGTCGGCCGTTGCTGCGAGCCACAGCCCCTCGAGCTCGTCGATCATGCGTCGCATGGAAACGAGTTGCTCGCCGGTAGGCAACGCCTCGGCTTGCCGGACGAAGCTCCACAGGACCTGCTGCACTTCCTCAACGACATGAGCACCGGGCGGGAACGGATTGTGCGGACGCCGTCCCGGCACGGCCCAGCCGTCGGCGGCACCAGGCTCGACGGGACCAGGCTCGACGGGACCGGGCTCGACCGAATCGGCGTGGTCACGACCCATGGCTGGCTCCTTCCGGCAGGGCACGGACAGCAGACGACAGGGAAACAGGGAGAGCTAGGGAGAACACCGAGGAATCTGTCGCCTGAACCATCTGCAGTCACCGGGCTGAGCTCACGTGTACTCACTTGTTCACTCAGCTGTTCACTCAGCCATCGACTGCCATCTACCAGCCCGAAGGGGTCATCACCCATCATTCGAACACATGTTCGATACTAGACCTGCCCACCGACAGCGTCAACCCCCGAAAACCCACTGGGGAAACCGAACCGCGACGTTCAGCGCCCGTCGCGCTCCTGCAGGTAG
>JAJAYM010000027.1 GCA_027117675.1 Actinomycetes bacterium
GACGTCCGGCAGGAGTCCGGCGCTCTCACCCGGAACGTCCACACCACTCGTCGATCCCATGCCGAACTTCCGCAAGTACGTGTAGAGAGCCTGGTTGCCCAGCCTCTCGGCGATCAGGATCATTCCGATGTTGCTGGACTGCGCCAAGACCCCGGTGGCCGTCAGATGCAGTGTTCCGTGCGGCGAGCTGTCATTGAAGTCGTCGCCACCGCGATACAGGATCGGCGGCACCTCGATCTTTGTGTTCGGCGTAACAACACCGGCGTCGAGCGCCGCCGCCATGGTCATGATCTTGCTCGTACTGCCGGGCTCGTAGATCTCGGTCACTGCCCGGTTCCCTCGATCGGCATCAGCAGCCGCGGTGGGGTTGCTGGGATCGAGCGATGGATAGGTTGCCATCGCGAGGACCTCGCCGGTCCGAGGATCCATCGCGACGACCGTGCCGCTGTCGGCCGACGACTCGCGCACCTTGGCGCGGATCGCCTGCTCTGCGATGAACTGGATGTCTCGGTCGATGGTGAGCTGAACATCGACACCGGCCACCGACTCAGCGATCTCAGAGTCAGCGCTGGGAATGCGACGCCCCCCTGCTGCCAACTCATAGGTCACCTCCCCGTCCTTGCCGGCCAGATCGGTGTCCCAGCTGTACTCCAATCCCTCGAGCCCGCGGCCGTCGCTGCCGACAAACCCCAGCAAGGCAGCCCCCAACGATCCCTGGGGGTAGACGCGCTTCGCGGTGGGCTCGTTGTAGATTCCCGGAAGCCTGAGAGCCGCTACCGCCTCCCAGCGCTTCGGCGTGATCCCCTTGGCAACGTAGGCGAAACGAAGATCGCCATCGATCCGTCGATGAATGGTCGAGATCGGCTCGCCAAGAACCGGCGCCAACGCCGCGGCAACGGCTACCGGGTCAGCAATCTGCGTCTGGTCGGCCGTCACGTTGACCGCATCGACGGTGGTAGCAAGGGCGATGCCGTTGGCATCAGTGATCGTCCCGCGGGTGGCAGGGATCGTCACCGTGCGCAGCCGCTCAGCCTCAGCGGTCGCTGCATAGGCGGCAGCCTCGACGCCCTGCAGCTGCAACAGACGACCGGCGAAGAGCGACATCACCATCGCGACGAGGATGCCGACTGCCACCAGTCGGCGGCGGGGGGCAACGATGGTGCGGGCGTCGATCGGGCGCTTTCTCGCCGGCCGTCGAGCCGCTGGCGCGGGCCGTCGTGCCTGCGTCACCGATCCGTCCCTCCGTTGTCGCTTGGCTCGCTCTGATCAGTGTTCTTTTCGGTGTTCTTTTCGGTGTTCTTTTCGGTGTTCTGGTCAGTGGCACCGCTCGGCTGATCCGGCTTCGCCGGCTTGGAGTCTTGTGTGGTTTCGGTACTCGCAGGCTCGGCGACCGATCTAACCACGGGTGGTGGGCCGACAGCCGGCACCGGCGCGCCGAGAACCTTGCCGTCTTCAGCACGTAGGAATGCCGGATTCACCGACGCGACCATCCCCAACTCATCGGCAGCTCTGGCCAGACGCTGCGGAGAGGCATGCTCGGCCACTTTCTGTTGCAGTGCTTGCTCGCGGTCGGCTAGGCCAGCCAACTTTACGTCGAGTGCTTGCAAGGTGAAGGAGCCCTGAGCGAGCAACGTGTTGAGCAGCAGGAGGGCGCCGAGCCCGAGGGCGAGGAGCACCAGGACGACCACGACGAACGGGGCGCGGGCGGGGCGCGTCGCCTGGGCCGGAACGGCCCGGATCGGCGGACGCGCGGCTGGCCGCCTAGCCGGAGCGGTTGCCGTACTCACGCTGCCTCCCTGAGCCGCTCAGCTGCGCGTACTCGGGCTGACGCCGCCCGCGGGTTCTGCGCTACCTCAGCGGCGGTCGGCCGTTCCGCTCCCCGGGTGAGCAGGGCAAGTTCGGGGCCGCTGCCAGGTACCGGAAGGTCAGCCGGTACGTCGTCGACGAGGTGCTCGGCGATGGCGCGTTTGGTGATCCGGTCCTCGAGCGACTGGTAGGACATCACGACGACTCGCCCGTCGACGTCCAGCGCGTCGATGAAGGCCGGAAGTGCCCGACGTAGGGCGCCCAACTCATCGTTGACCTCGATCCGGAGGGCCTGAAACGTTCGCTTCGCCGGATGCCCACCGGTGCGTTGTGCCGGAGCCGGAACAGCCTTGCGAATGGCTTCCACCAGCTCGGCGCTCGTCGTCAATGGACGCCTACTGGCAATCTCGCGGGCGATCCGGTTGGCAAACCGTTCCTCGCCGTACTCCCGCAACACCCTCGCCAGTTCCTGGATGCTGTACTCGTTTACGACATCGGCTGCAGTCAGCCCCGCAGTTGGGTCCATGCGCATGTCCAGTGGCGCGTCGTACGAGTAGGCGAACCCTCGATCATGCTGGTCGAGCTGCATCGACGAGACGCCGAGATCGAGCAGCACACCCTGCACGCGCGGTCGTGTCGACAACCCGAGGTCGGTCAGAACCTCGGGAATCGCGTCGTACACCGCATGAACCAGGGTGATTCGTCCTGCGACATCGGCCAGCCGGTCGCGGGCAAGGTCCAACGCCCCGGGGTCGCGGTCAATCCCGACCAATCGCGCCTCCGGGCAACTGCGCAAGAGCGCTCCGCTGTGTCCGCCCAAACCGACCGTTGCGTCCACGAGGATGCAACCCGGCTGCTGAAGTGCCGGGGCGAGCAACGCCACCACCCGGTCACACATCACCGGGGCATGCGAAGGCGGTGTCATGGGCTGACCCAGCCACCGGCTAGCGCAGTAGTTGCCCACACCACTGCCACGGTGAGGGCGACCGCGACCGGCACCGCGACCGGCACCGGAAGGCCGCCGCGTCGCAGGGTCAAGCCAGCCTGCCTGCGCACGGACCGCGACAGCTGCAGCAGGCTGCCTGCGGCGGCAAGTGCAACCGCACCGGCCCCGCGTGCGGAGGTGGTGCCCAACGTGCCACTCATGCTC
>JAJAYM010000028.1 GCA_027117675.1 Actinomycetes bacterium
ATCGCGACGAGCACGGTCCCGATCCGAACTGCTGTGTCGGTGCGTGAGGCACCGCGGTCGCCGGAAGTGGTCATGTAACCAGGGTAGGGATGGGTCGTCGGCGAAACCGGTTGGGGCTTCGACCACTTCGGTCACTACCCTGGTATCTCCCCCGCGGTCGCGGCGGGAACTTCCCGAGCTGTCGGGATGAGTTCGATCAACGAGACGTGTGAGGTGTGCCGTGCCCACGGGCAAGGTCAAGTGGTTCGACACCGACAAAGGATTCGGGTTTCTCAGCCGCGACGACGGCGGAGAGGTCTTCGTTCACCTGTCCGCGCTGCCGGACGGCCTCACCGCGCTCAAGCCAGGTTCACGCGTGGAGTTCGGCGTGGCCGAGGGACGCCGCGGCGAGCAGGCACTCTCGGTGCGAGTCCTCGACGAGCCGGTCGGCGTGACGACCACCCGCAAGCCGCCCGAAGACATGGCGATCATCGTCGAAGACCTGATCAAGATGCTCGACAAGCTCGGCAACGGGTTGCGACGCGGAAAGGTTCCGCCCGCCGCCGAGTCGGAGAAGGTCGCCCTGCTCCTTCGTGCGGTTGCCGACGATCTCGACTAGTGGCTCAGCCGGCCTCTGACAAGCCGAAGATCCAGGAACCACGCACCTGCGCACCGTTCTCGGTGAACGCGGTGATCACGAGTTGCGCGTCCCCTCGAAGTAACGGGCCAGGGGGCATCGTGAAGCGGAAGTACTTATCGGTCACCGGTTCGCGGGTCAGCGACCGTCCGTTGATCGACACCACCCAACCGTTCTCAGCGACGCTGGGGTCCACGCTGATGCCAACGGTCTCGCCAGGCGTGGTGGGGATGACCGCAATCTCGTCGAGCAGCGCTTGGGCTACCTCGTCGGCTGGTTGGCGTTCGAGGTCGAGTGAGCAGTCGTCCTTCTCAACGCCGCGATCTGGCTCGAACGACCAACAAATCGCCTCGCGATGTTCGGAGTTGCTGCCGGAAAAGACCGTGGCGCTAGGCGCCGGCTTCTCGCAGGCCGAGAGGACCAACAGCGTCAGGCCAACGACGAGCACGACCAGGGGAGAACGACGGGACGGCATGCGGTGACGGCTCCGTTTCGCGCGGGGTGTTGGGACTGGGTCGGGGACTGGGCCACTCAGGTGGAGGGCGCAACGATCGAGTGCTGGTGCACGAGGCTACCCTTGCTGGCTGTGACCCTCCTGTCGGGCAAGCGACCCGTTCTTGACTCCGCCTGTGCCGACGCGGTCGAAGTGGCCCGCGAGGCGCTCGCCGATGTCGCTCCCGATGGCACGGTTGGGGACCACTTGGGGGTCGAGCCTGAGGGCGAGCGCATGGTGCTGCACTCTTTTGCGGCGACGCTGCCCGGCTACCGGGGCTGGCGATGGGCGGTCACCGTCATGCGGGCGTCCCGCAGCAAAGCCGTCAGCGTCGGCGAGACCATCTTGCTTCCCGGTTCTGACTCGCTGCTCTCGCCAACGTGGGTGCCGTGGACCGAGCGCCTTCGGCCGGGCGACCTTGGGGTGGGCGACATTCTTCCGACCGATGAGGACGATCCGCGGCTGGAGCCTGGTTGGAACGCTATCGACGACGCAGATGACCTCGGCATCACCGACGACGACGGCGCCATCCACGACAGCGACAGCGACCACGGCACCCGCGACGGCTGGGTCGATGCCGATGCCATTCTGGCCGTGTCCCTCGAGCTCGATCTTCTTCGTCCGCGGGTGCTCAGCCCGATCGGTCTCGATGACGCCGTCGACCGTTGGCTCGCCGGCGATCACGGCCCGGACGCCCCCATCGCCCAATCGGCGCCGGCGCTCTGCGCAACCTGCGGATTCCGGGTGCGGCTCGGCGGTACCCTCGGGCAGGCGTTCGGCGTCTGTGCCAACGAGATCTCACCGAGCGATGGTCATGTGGTCAGTTTCGCGCACGGATGCGGTGCCCACTCTGAGGCCGTCGTCGTTCCGGCGTTGGCCGAACGCCCTGATCCGGTGATCGACGAAGTGGGTTTCGAGCCAGTCGAGCGCGAGATCCCGGACGCCGCTGAGCCAGTCGAGCGCGAGATCCCGGACGCCGCGGTTACTCCCGAGCTGGCTGTTGAGCTCGGTCACGGCTGACCCGTTCGGCACTGCCCGCCTCCGTGCCGCGGTGCTCGACTCCTGGCGCTCGTCGCCGACGCGCTTCCGCGAGGACGCCAACGTCGAGGAGGACTACGCACTCGGTTCCTACCGCGACCGGTTGGTTGTAGAGCTGGCCCAGAACGCGTCGGACGCTGCGCGCGCAGCAGGCGTACCAGGACGCCTATACCTGCGTCTTGATGACGACGGCCTGGTAGCGGCCAATGTCGGCGCACCACTCGACCGCGCCGGCGTCGAGTCGTTGTCGGCCATGCGGGCATCGAGCAAGCCCGAGGGGTCAGTTGGTCGCTTCGGCGTTGGGTTCGCCGCCGTACTGGCGGTCTCGGATGCGCCGGAGGTGTGGTCGCGAGACGGTGGAGTGCGCTTTGACCGGTCAGCAACCGCTCAACTGCTGGCTGAGGACGCCACGCTCTCGTCACTGGTCGACGGGCGCAGACCGCCGGCGTTGCGTGTCCCATTCCCAGTCGACACCGCACCACCTGATGGCTACGACACGGCCGTGTTCCTTCCTTGGCGCGACGCCGGGGCGCAAGAGTTTGGGCTTGCTGCCGTAGCCGCAATCGACGAGGTGCTACTACTGGCGCTGCCCCTGCTGGACGAGGTGGTGCTCGAGGTCCTACGCAACGGCCACGTCGAGCGACACGTCTGGCGCGTAGACCGGGCGGCAACCCCGTTGGTCGTCCACCACGACGACGAGCGCTCTTGCTGGCGGGTTGCGGTGATCTCAGGCGGAGTCAGCGAGGCGGACGAGGAGAGCCTGCCGCATGAAGAGATGCTTCGTCGGCAGTGGAGTGCGACCGTTGCGGTGCCGGTCACCAAAGACGGGCTCCCGCGGGCGCTGCCTGAGGCGTTGGCTCGGGTCGTGCACGCCCCGACGCCGACCGACGAGCCATGGAGCCTGCCCGTTGTGGCGATCGGTGACTTCCGGCTCGACTCCTCGCGGCGACGCATCGTCGAAGGTGTGCGCACCGACGTCGTCGCTGATGCGTTGGCGACGGCCTACGCGTCGCTGGTGATGGACCTGGCGCGCGAGCAAGGCGCAGCCGCCCTCTCGCTCGTGCCGCCCGCGGCACTCGTTGGACCGATCGACCACCGAGTACGCGAAGCTGTGCGCACGAGACTGGCTTCGTCTCGCTGGGTGCCTCGTGCACATGACGCCGAGCTGTCGACGCCGTCCGGCCTGGTGGCGTTGGAGCCCGCGGAACCATCTGTGACGCGGGTGTTGGCCGAACACGTCGTCGACCTGGCAGACCCCGACTGGGTCGGTGGCGAGCTGCGCAGCCTAGGTCTCGTCGTGCGCCCGTTGCACGAAGTATGGGACACCCTGGCGCCGCTCGACATCGCGCCCACGCAATGGCTGGCGATCTACGAAGCGGTTCAACGACTCGACCGGCTGGCGCTGGAAGGGCTGCCCGTCCCGCTCGCTGATGGTCGGGTGTTGCGCGGGCTACGAACCGCGATGCTGGCCGGAGGCCACGGCTC
>JAJAYM010000029.1 GCA_027117675.1 Actinomycetes bacterium
GAGCTACACCGAGCTGGCCAAGCACACCGGGCTCTCCACCTCCGCGGCGCACCAGCGGGTGCGGCGACTGGAACAACGGGGGGTCATCACGGCGTACCGAGCCATGATCGATCGCGAGGCCATTGGTCTACCCATGACTGCCTTCGTTTCGATCTCACCGATCGACCCCGCCGACCCCGACGACATCCCCGATCGGGTGGCCCACCTTCGGTCCGTGGAGTCGTGTTACAGCGTTGCTGGCGACCACAACTACGTCCTCAACGTGCGAGTGGCAAGCCCCCGCGCCCTCGAACAGCTCCTCGCCGATCTTCGAGCCAGCGCGCATGTGACAACCCGGACCACGGTCGTTTTGAGCGTTCCCTACGAGAATAGGCCGCCAGACCTCGGCTAGTCGCTTTTCCCGGTATGTCCGATATTCCCAGAAGCGCCGTGGCTCGCGGTAGATGCGAGATCGGCGCTCGGTTCGCGTTAGGGTCGGCGCTGACCACCAAAGGTCACGAAATGATCACGGCATGTACGACATGTCACGGCCATGGTCGCAGCGGCCCACGACTCGTCGTCCGGACCAAGCGCCCCACGAGCGAAGGTAGACATCTGTTGGCAGGAAGACGAGCAGCGCGGTCAAACACGGCCTCGATGGGCCGTATCGACGTGGCCGGCCACTCCTCTCGACTCTTGATCGCTACCGCTCTCATCGCCTTCGCAGCGATGCTCGGCGCGGTCGTGGTGCCTGCTGCTTGGCGGGAAGTCGGCACCGACGTCGAGGCCTCAGCGGAGGCCGGGAGCCTCCTCACCCTGGTCAACCAGGCGCGGGCCAACAATGGTCTGGCCCCCCTCGACTACGCGTCAGACCTGACGGCCGTCGCCGCTCAGCGGGCCTCGGTGATGGCCGAGAGCGGATCGCTGACGCACACCCCCGACCTCGGCGGGAAGGTCTGTTGTTGGACGTGGATCGGCGAGAACGTGGCATTCGCGGGCTCGGTCCAGTCGCTTCACGACGTTCTGATGAACTCGGCGCCGCACCGTGCAAACATCTTGAACGCTGACGCTGACGACATCGGTGTCGTCGTCGTCAAAGGGGACGGACAACTGTGGGCGGCTCAGGTCTTTCGGGCTCGGTCTGATGCAGACCGAGCCGGCGATGCCACCTCCGAGTCGCGCGACGAGGACCGCGATTCGCCGGTCGGTTCCACCAGCAGCCCTTCGACCGCAGACGACACGACCACCAGCGCGGCACCCGTTCTGACGCGCCTGCAGCTCCTGCGGCAACAGCTGCGGCACAGCCTGCGCACCGCTCGCGAAGATCTGCGTACAGACCGCCGCAAGTTTGGCCCTCTTGACCCAGTGCGAGCGGCCGTGCGCTATGCAGACACGCTCGACCAAGTCACTGGCTAGCTGGCGCTAGTGCGTCGGCGCCATGTCGGACGCTGCTGCGGCCCTTGATGCTGCAGCGGCGGCATGCGACTCCGCGGCAATGTGACCCTTGGCGTAGCCCTCGTCGATCCACCACTGTTGGCCCTCGTCTGGTAACGAGTGCACCGGGTCGTAGTACACGTGCTTCTTGCGCACAGCGTCGGGGTCGTCAAGCTCGATCCCCGTGCGGTAGTTCTTCGACCAGTAGCTGATCCCGAGAACGTGGTCGTACTCGTCAACTTGGTGTACCCATCGCTTTCCGACGAACGGAACGTCGCAGGTGACCCGAGGGGTGGCGAAGCCGGGCAGATACCCCATCACGTCGTGCTGCAATCGCTGCCCCTCGGCGAGCGAAACACGCCAGTGCTCGGCGAACGGGATCATGTCGGGCATGTAGAAGTAGTAGGGCAAGATGCTTGCCCCGTCGAGTAACGCAAAACATAGATCGAGCATCTCTTCGACGCTGTTGTTGATGCCAGCCATCAGGACGCCTTGATTGCGGACGTCGCGGATACCGGCGTCAAGCAGTCCGCGCGATGCGCGGGCCACCAGCGGCGTCACCGAGTTCGCATGGTTGACGTGCGTGTGAACGGCCAGTCCAACGCCACGCGTGGACGCCTTCGTCGCCAGTCGCTCGGCGCCGGCGAGCACCTCATCGGAGTACCAGTGTTGGGGGAGCCCCATCAATGCCTTGGTGGCGAGCCTGATGTCGCGAATGCTCTCGACGTCGAGAATCTGATTAACGTAGGCCTCGAGGTTCTTCCATGGCATGTTGCCGACGTCTCCACCAGAGACGACGACGTCACGCACTGATGGCGTCGCGCGGAGGTAGTCGAGGTGCTGCTGCATCCGGTCAACCGGCTTGAGCTCGAGCTTGAGTTTTTGAACCGTCGGGGTGGAGTTGCCGACGAGATCCATCCGTGTGCAATGTCCGCAGTACTGGGGACAGGTGGAGAGCACTTCGGCAAGAACCTTCGTTGGGTAGCGGTGAGTCAGGCCCTCCGCCTTCCACATGTCGTGCTCGTGCAGTGAGTCTCGACTTGAGTATGGGTGCGACGGCCAGTCGGTACGTCGGTCACTGAACACCGGGATCATGTAGCGACGAATCGGGTCGGCGTAGAACGCCGCCGTGAAGGTCTGCGGCGTTGGCGTTCCGGTGTCATGCGAATCCGGAGCCATGGTATTGACCATTTGCGGGGGGATGAGCATCGACATCGTGGCACGCTCAGCTTGGTCAAGCTCAAGGTCGTGGTAGAAGCCGGCAGTCAGGAGGCCACCCATCACCGCCCGCAACTGCTTGAGGTTCTTCACGCAGTGCGAGCGTTGCCACTGGGCGTCCTCCCATTCGGCCGTCGTGACCTCGCTCCACCCGGGAAGGCGCGTCCAGTCTGGCTCGCGCACCTCGCTCTGGCGGTAGTCGTACGGCTGGGGCAGTGAATGGCTCACGGGCTCTCCTTCAGGCCATGCTCGCAGTACCGCGAGGGTACGGAGATCTTCCTGCTGAATCAATGACATACCGCAACTTCTCCGTCAACAGACGGTAATTTCTGCATTTGTTGCGGAGTTCGTTCCCCGGGGGTGCTGGCGATCAGCCCCTACCTCCTGACAAGATCGCCCGATGACCCGAACGACTCCATCGTCGCCTGTCGGCCTGCACCGCGTCATCGAGCCGCGCGGAGTTCTTCCGCAGGCCGCCACGCGGCTCAATGCCAGTCCAGAGATCTGGCCGGACGAGATCCGCGTTTCGGTCGCCGTGCTCAACCTCGATGCAGCTTCGTTTCGCCAGCTGATCACCAAGCACGACGGAGATGGTGACGCCGTCAGGACCGAAGTGCTGGAGATCATCGCCGACCGGGGGAAGATGCAGAACCCGGTGACCGGCTCAGGAGGCATGCTCGTCGGCACGGTTGATGAGGTGGGTGAGCTGGCCAACTTGCAGGTCCAGGTCGGACAACAGATCACCACGCTGGTTTCGCTGAGCCTGACACCCCTGGTGATCACCGACGGCCTCGCCGGCTGGAGTGGCCTCAGCGAGCAAGTTCCATGCGAGGGCTACGCCATCTTGTTTGGTCGGACGATCGCGGTTGCGGTCCCCGACGATATCCAGCCGAGATTGGCGATGGCCGTCATGGATGTCGCTGGGGCTCCCGCTCTCACTGCTCGTGTCGTTGGTCAGTACGTCGAGCGAGGTCGACCCCCCACGGTGGCGGTGATCGGCGGAGCCGGCAAAAGCGGCTCACTCTCCCTCGCTGCGGCACGGGACAGTGGAGCGGCCAAGACCGTTGGCATCGTTCCCGTGGCTGTCGAGGCCGAGTTGCTTGCCGATGTTGCGCTCGCCGATGTTGTTGCGCTCGCCGATGCGCGCGACCCGGTTGCCCTGTCTGATGCAGTCGAGCGGTCGCTTGGGGCGCCAGCCGATATTACCGTCGTGTGCGTCGACGTCCCGGGTTGTGAACATGGAGCGATATTGTCTACCTCACCGGCCGGCGGCACGGTGATCTTCTTCTCGATGGCGACGTCGTTCACAGCGGCCGCACTTGGCGCTGAAGGGCTCGCGGCCGACACAACGATGCTCATCGGCAACGGCTTTACACCAGGCCATGCCGAGTACACCTTCGACTTGCTCCGCCGCTCGCCCGGCGTCCGCGACCTGTTCACCCGTCGCCTCGCGCACGAGACGAGTTCGGCGTGACCACAACGCTTTACCGCGGCGGACGCGTGTACAGCACCGCCGACCCCTTTGCCACTGCACTGATCACCGAGGACGCACATGTCGCCTGGGTGGGATCTGATGAGGCGGCTGCTGTGCATGCTGACGGCGTCGACGACATCGTCGAGCTCGACGATGGCTTCCTGGCCCCAGCGTTCGTCGACGCGCATGTACACACGACAGCAACCGGCCTGCATTTGTCTGGGCTCGATCTATCGGGCGCCCGATCACTGGGGGAGGCACTGGCATCCCTCGAAGCCCATGCGAGGAAAGCTCGCGGTGGGGTGATCCTTGGACACGGCTGGGATGAAACCGTCTGGCCGGAGGCGCGTCCACCGCAGCGAGGCGAGGTCGACAAGGCCTCATATGGAAGCGTTGTCTACCTCTCTCGCGTCGACGTCCACTCGTGTATCGCGTCGTCGGCGCTCCTAGCGCTGGCGCCGGACGTTGCCGGTGCGGCCGGATATTCTGTCGATGGTTGGCTCACCCAAGATGCTCACCACATCGTCCGGCGCATCGCTCTCGACTCCGTGACGCCGACCCAGCGCCGGGCAGCACAGAGCGCCTGTCTGCAGCATGCCGCGTCCCTGGGAATCGGCATGGTGCACGAACTCGGTGGTCCGCAGATCTCCAGTGCTGAAGACTTCGCCTAACTACTCACGACGGTTGGTCCGGCGTCCGGCGTAGAAGTCGTCGGTTACTGGGGCGAGGGAGGAGGGCCAGCCGTAGCGCTCTCACTCGGTGCCAGCGGAGCTGCCGGCGATCACTTCGTCGACGGAGCAATCGGCTCACGCACCGCGTTCATGCGTGAGTCCTACGTCGACGCGGATACGCATGGTGTTGCTTACACATCCGCCGCCACCATCGGTGAACACGTCGTCGCGTGTTCGTCAGCCGGAGTGCAAGCCGGCTACCACGTGATCGGAGACGCAGCGATGGACCTCGTCGTCGCCGGCTTCACCGAAGCGGCCACCATCGTCGGCGAAGACGTGATCCGTGCTGCGCAGCACCGGCTCGAACACGTTGAGATGATGGATGAGGAGGCCAGGACCCTACTGGCCCGCCTGGGCGTGCTCGCGAGTGTGCAGCCGGTTTTTGACGCCTGGTGGGGTGGTCACTCCGGTATGTACGCGGAGCGCTTAGGCCCGGAGCGAGCGGCCAGCCTGAACCCTCTCGCCTCGATGTTGGCGGCAGGGATCCCGCTGGCCTTTGGGTCCGACGCCCCCGTGACGCCGTTGGGTCCGTGGTCAGCGATCCGCAGCGCGGTGCACCATCACCAGCCGGCCGAGCGAATCAGCGCCAGGGCGGCGTTTGCTGCGCACACAAGGGGTGGTTGGCGCGCCGCTGGCCGGCGAGGCGGCGTGCTCGCGCCGGGGGAGGCGGCCAACCTGGCCGTCTGGAGCTGCGACGAGCTCGTGGTCGAAGGTCCCGACGATCGCGTGACCGCTTGGTCTACCGACCCGCGCGCGGGCGTCCCGGGGCTTCCACCGATTGGTCGAGATGCGTCGGATCCGCTCTGCCTGCGCACGGTCGTCGCTGGTCGTACCGTCTACTCCATCGACGGTGTTCACCCGATCAAGGGAGTCGTTCGTGACCCAACGAGGTAAGGGCAAACTCGAACTCGACCCGGTGGTGGTCCGCAAGGCGCGCAGTTTGGCCCGCAAGGCCGGTAGGCCGATTGTGACCCTTGCCAAGACACACACCACGGTCTCGGTCGAACGCGCAGTACTGCGACTCGCAGGCCTCGCCGGGGCAGATCGCGAAGGTGAGCCTTGGGTTAACCACGTCGTCGACGCGGTGCGTCAGGACGTCGGCCTCGAGCACGGCGTTGCACTTCCTGTCTGGCATGCCATGGGCTCGGGGGAGTATCCCGACCTGACCGCGTTGGCACAGAAGGCAGCAGCGGGTGGCGTCACCTTTCACGCACCGGAGGGCGGAGATGCAAAACGGGCGCGCGCGGCGTCCCGTAGGTCAGCGGCAGCAGGGCTTCGCCGGATCGACAGCAATCGCACAACCCGAGACCGCCTGACGAAGAAGTACGGCGAGCCACCGAAACCCTGGATCTACCTAATTGTCGCCACGGGTGACATCTACGAGGACATGCCGCAAGCACAGGCCGCGGCGCGCGAAGGCGCTGACATCGTGGCGGTGATCCGATCGACGGGACAATCGCTTCTCGACTTCGTCCCCGAGGGGCCGACGCGGGAGGGCTACGCCGGAACATATGCCACCCAGGAGAACTTCCGATTGATGCGGTCTGCACTGGATGAAGTCTCTGCCGAGCTCGGACGCTACGTCCGGCTCACCAACTATGCATCTGGCCTCTGTATGCCTGAGATTGCGACGTTGGCGGGTCTCGAGCGCCTCGACATGATGCTCAACGACTCGATGTACGGAATTCTTTTCCGGGACATCAACCCGATCCGCACCTTCGTCGACCAGCGCTTCAGCCGACAGATCCACGCGCGAGCCGGCATCATCATCAACACCGGTGAAGACAACTACCTCACAACGGCCGATGGCGTCGAAGCAGCTCATACCGTCACGGTCAGCCAGTTGCTCAACGAGTTCTTCGGCAAGGAAGCAGGCCTGGTCGACAACCAACTTGGCCTCGGGCACGCATTCGAGATCAACCCTTCGGTCCCCGAGTCGTTCCGACTTGAGTTGGCGCACGCCCTACAGGCCCGCGAGCTCTTCCCGAACGCTCCCTTGAAGTGGATGCCACCGACCAAGCACATGACCGGTGACGTGTTCGGGGGATACCTGTTGAACGGCTTCTTCAACCTCGTCGGCTCAATGACCGCGCAGGATATCCTTCTCGTCGGTATGCTCACCGAGGCCGTGCATACACCCTGGCTCTCTGATCGGGATCTCGCGCTGCAGAACGTCCGCTACGTCATGGAATCCACTCGCGGACTAGCCGACGACTTCGTGCCGGCGCACGACGGCTTCATCGTTCAGCGTTCGCATCAGGTGCTTGGCGAGGCTATCGACCTGCTCGAGCGCATCGTCGACGACCAGTTGCTGAACGCGATTGCCGACGGCACCTTCGGGCTGATGAAGCGCCCGGCCGACGCCGGACGAGGTCTGGACGGTGTCGCCAAGCACTCCAGCGTCTACTACAACCCGGCGAGCGAACTGCTCGGCGAGTACTTTGCCGATCGCAAGGACGGTTCACGATGAGCACCCGCGAAGAGTCGCCCATCATCCGCCCCTACGGCGACGCCACAGGAGACGGTCAGGTGCAGGTCTCGTTCACACTGCCCATTGCCCACGACAAGAAGGCTGAGGGGGCTGCGCTACAACTTGCCTCCAGGATGGGGCTTGAGCCAGCCATGGTCGTGCATGCAAAGCAAATGGGCCCGCACTTCACCTTCTTCGTGGTGTACGGGCGTTGTAGTCACCTGGTCGAACTCGACAAGGTCGTCGTTGTTGAGCGCGAGTTCCCGCTGCTCTCGCCCAAGGAGGTCAGCGCAGCCATCAAGCGGGAGTTGCGGCGTCCACTCGTCGTCATGGGTGCCTGCATCGGCACTGACGCCCACACGGTCGGTATCGACGCCATACTGAATATCAAGGGCTGGGCCGGAGAGAAGGGCCTAGAGGCGTACAGCGATGTTGAGGTGCACAATCTCGGTGCCCAGGTCTCGGTTCCTGATCTTGTGGAGCGAGCGCAGACCCTCCGAGCCGATGCCGTGCTGGTCAGCCAGGTCGTCACGCAGCGCGAGGCTCACCTGCACAACGTCACGGAGATGTCGGCCGCCTTCCGTGAGGCCTACCC
>JAJAYM010000030.1 GCA_027117675.1 Actinomycetes bacterium
ACCAGAGCGGCGGACGCGCCATCGCCTTGCGCTACCACAACGTCTACGGTCCGGGCATGCCGCGCGACACCCCGTATGCCGGGGTCGCCAGCATCTTCCGATCAGCGCTCCTGGGTGGCCAGGCGCCGCGCGTGTTTGAGGACGGCCGGCAGCGCCGAGACTTCGTGCACGTCGACGACGTCGCGCGAGCCAACATCGCGTCCATCAATGCCGTGACCCGCGACGCGACCCAGCCCTTTCTCGCCTACAACGTCGGATCGGGAGAGGTGCGCTCGGTTCACGATATGGCCATCGCTCTGGCCGAAGCGCTCGATGGCCCCGAGCCCGTGCTCACCGGACAGTTCCGGCTCGGCGACGTGCGCCACATCACCGCAGACTCCAGCCGGCTCCGGCACGAGTTGGGTTGGCGTCCAGAGGTGACCTTCGCTGACGGCATGCGAGAGTTAGCTGCCGAGCAGGTCGACGGCTGACGGTTCGCAGCCAGACACCGTCCGACCCGCCTCACATCTAACGGGGGGCTTACGGACCTCTCACCCACTGGCGCCCGTCAAGCCCATCGACCATCATGAACCGACATCTACCATTGCCCGCACGACCGTGACCAACGGAGTGAATATGAGCAAGCTGGAAGAACGACTCGCGCCCGTCCTCGAAACAGCAGCCAGGTACGCAGCGGCCGTCGACACCGACGGCGAGTTTCCCGAGGCCGCCGTCCAAGCCCTGCGTGACTCTGGCCTGCTGGGCCTGACGCTGCCTACCGAAGTCGGTGGCCTTGGCGCCGGACCGGTCGAGTTTGCTGAGGTCACTCAGCAGTTGGCCGCCGCCTGCGGCTCGACAGCGATGATCTACCTGATGCACGTGTCAGCAGCGATGCCGATCGCTTCAGCCCCCCCGAACATCCCCGGCGTGGTCGAAGATCTCGCCAGCGGAGCAGCCCTCGGCACCCTCGCGTTCAGCGAGCGCGGCTCACGCAGCCACTTCTGGGCACCGGTCTCCAAAGCCCAACATGAGGCGGGCAAGATCCGGGTGCGCGCCGACAAGAGCTGGGTCACCTCAGCCAGCTGGGCCGACACCTACATGATCAGCACCGGATCGGCAGACGGCGACGGCCCCACCGACACCGACCTCTACGTGATCGGCCGCGATGCCGATGGTGTCAAGGTGGCTGCTCCTTGGCAGGGAATGGGTCTGCGCGGCAACGCATCGTCGCCGATGACCGTCGACACACTCGTAGACGAAAGCGCACGCATCGGCGACGCCGGCTCCGGATTCGCCACGATGATGAGCGTCGTCCTGCCGTGGTTCAACCTCGGCAACGCGTCGGTGACGCTCGGCCTGGCCAAAGCAGCACTGGACGCATCGGTCACCCACGTCACCGCTGCCCGCCTCGAGCACCTCGACACCTGCCTGGCCGACCTGCCGACGATCAGGCAGCGCATCGGACGCGCCGGCATCATGTTGGCCGCTCAGCAGGAGTACGTACGCGCCACCGCCCGCAAGATCGCTGAGCCGGACGACTCGACGATGATGTACGTCCTCGGGGCACGCGCCTCGGCCAATGAGGCGGCGCTCACCATCACCGACGAGGCGATGCGCGTCTGCGGCGGCGCCGCGTTCTCCAAACACCTGCCGGTCGAGCGTGCCTTCAGGGATGCACGAGCGGGCCACGTCATGGCACCCACCGCCGACGTCCTGTACGACTTCTACGCCAAGGCCCTCTGCGGAATGGATCTCTTCTGATGCAACCTCTTCTCGTCGGCGCTGTCGCCTACACCGCCAACGTCGTGCCCATCTGGGAGGGCATTCGCGACTACTTCCGCGGCTCCGAGGTCGAGATGGACTTCGTGCTCTTCTCCAACTACGAGCGCCAGGTCGAGTCGTTGCTCGCCGGACACATCGACCTGGCCTGGAACACCAACCTCGCCTACATCCGCACCGTTGGTCGCACCAACGGCGAGTGCCGAGTGCTCGCTATGCGTGACTCCGACCTCGTCTTCCAGACGGTGTTCGTCGCCCGCAACGGCTCTGACTACAAGAACTTGACTGACCTGAGGGGATCACGGGTCGCACTCGGGTCACGTGACTCGGGGCAAGCGCGAATCTTGCCGCAGAAGTTTCTCGCCGACGCCGGACTCGCCGACGGCGACGTCCAGCTGGTCATTTTCGACTCCGACGTCGGCAAGCACGGCGACACCGGACGCAGCGAGCTGGACGCACTGCGCGCTGTGCTCGACGACGAGGCTGACGTCGCTGCCCTGGGAATCACCACCTGGAACCAACTCACCATGGCTGGCGAGGTCGGCGTCGAAGCGGTCTGGACCAGCCCGGAGTACTGCCACTGCAACTTCACCGCGCTGCCCACTCTCGACGAGGCTCGAGCCGAGACGTGGGTGTCACACCTGCTCAAGATGGACTGGGACAACCCCGAACACCGTCAGATCCTCGAGATGGAGGGGTTGAAGAAGTGGGTGCGCCCCGAGCTGGACGGGTATGCGTCGCTGTTCGAGGCCGTGAAGGAACAGCAGATTCCTGACACCTGGTGACCGTTTCAGACAGCGATCGCGCTCGCTTGGCCATTCGCCTGGTCGAGGCGGTAAATGCCGCCGCCACCGGCACGACAGT
>JAJAYM010000031.1 GCA_027117675.1 Actinomycetes bacterium
CGCAGCATGGTCAACGCCTGATGACCCTGCAGGCACTGCTCGAGGCCGGGCCGCGTCCGGTCATCACGGCCGAGCTTCCATCGGTGGACGGCCAAGGGCTGGAGAAGGTGCACCGACTTCTCGAGTCGATCGCCCCCTACGTTGACGCGATCAACGCCACCGACAATCCGGCGGCGCATGCGCACGCATCGAACGTGTCCATCGCCATCGCCATTCAGCAGGCCGGGGCCGAGCCGATCATGCAGGTCGTCTGCCGCGACAAGAATCGCATTGCGATTCAGGCCGACATCGTCGGGGCGTCGATGTTCGGTGTTCGCAACATCTGCGCCCTGACGGGGGACGATGTCACGGCCGGAGACGAACCTGAGGCTCGCCGGGTCTTCGACCTCGATGGTCCTCAGCTGATCTCGGTGGCAACCGGCCTGGCCGAAGGACGCTACATTTCTGGGCGCGCGATTGACCCGGCACCAGACCTCTTCGTGGGCGCTGTCGAGAACCCATTCGCGCCTCCGATCCCCTACCGGATCGAGCGAGCCAAGATCAAGAGTGATGCCGGTGCTCGATTCCTCCAGCTGCAGATTGGCTACCAGCCCGAGCGCCTCGAAGCATTCGTTGCCGGCTGCGTCGAGAACGGCGTCACGCAGAAGACGGCGCTCCTTCCGACACTGATTCTCGTCAAGCGCGCAGGTGCCCTTCGTTTCATGGACCGCGAGGTCCCCGGGATCAGCGTTCCTGCTGGGGTGATCGATCGCGTCGCCAATGCCGAAGACGAGGCTGAAGCGGCCTACCAACACACTCTTGGGCAGGCGCGCTACGCGCTCTCGCTGCCCGGTGTGGCCGGGCTCCACCTCACTGACTTCCGCCACGACGGCAGCCTCGGCAGGCTCGTCGACGAACTCGGCGTGCGCGAGAGCCCAGCCCAGCAGGACGCCTCGTGACCGACGAGCAGGGCACACCCGAGCGGGTGCGTATCCGATTCACGCCCGCCGACAAAGAAGTCCGCGTCCCGACTGGTGTGCCTGTCTTCGACGCAGCCAGCTGGAACGGTATCGCCATCGACTCGACGTGTGGTGGGCACGGCACGTGCAAGAAGTGCAAGGTGCAGATCATCGAGGGCGCTGTGCCTGTACAGAGCCTCGACCGACGAGCGTTCTCACAGGATCAGCTCGATGACGGCTGGCGACTGGCGTGCGTGGCCCGGACGGCTGGCGACCTTGTCGTCGACGTACCGCCGATGACCACCCGGCCCAAGGCCGCCACCTTTGGGGTCGGACGCCAGGTCATCCTGCGCCCCGCGGTGCAGAAGCGTTTCGTCAAACTCGCCGAACCTTCGCTCGCCGACCAACGCACCGACTCGCAACGCGTCTTTGACGACCTCGACGACCTCGAGCTCACTGTTGACCTTGAGGTCTACCGCACTCTTGGGCAGACGCTTCGTCAAGCGGACTACCAGGTAACCGCTGTCGTCGTCGATGATCGACTGATCGCTGTCGAGCCCGGTGACACTTCTTCGCGCTCCTTCGGACTGGCCTTCGACCTGGGAACCACAACGGTTGTGGCCAACCTCATGGACATCACCACCGGCACTCCGGTCGCGGTTACATCCATGCTTAACAAGCAACAGCCCTACGGTGCTGATGTCATCGCTCGCATCAGCGCGACAATGCTCGACGCCGACGGCCTCGGTCATCTGCGGCAGCTCGCGCAAGAGACACTAGATGGTTTGGCCAAAGAGGCATGCGCCGAAGCCGGCGTTGACGCCCACGAGATCTATGAGGTCGCTCTGGCCGGGAACGCAACGATGGTGCAGCTGGTTCTCGGTATCGATCCAGAGCCGCTCGGCGTTGCGCCGTTCATTCTTGCTGCGCGGCAGTTCGAGAACGTGCTGGCGTCCGACCTGGGGGTCACTGCGCATCCACGTGCACGGGCCGTCGTTGTTCCGGCGCTGGGCGCCTACGTGGGTGGAGACATCATCGCCGGAGCCTTGGCGACGGGCATGGACCGCGACAAAAGGCTGAGACTCTTCATTGACATCGGTACCAACTGCGAGATCGTCATTGCTGACGGGGAACGCATCATGGCGACTGCGGCTCCCGCGGGTCCCGCGTTCGAGGCGGCTTCCATTCGGTGCGGAATGCGGGCAGCGCCTGGAGCCATCGAGGTAGTGAAGATCACCGACGACTCGCTTGAGTTGCAGGTCATTGGTGATGAACCGGCGGTTGGCCTTTGCGGGTCGGGGCTCGTCGACGCCGTAGCCGAGTTGGTTCGGGTCGGCGTGATTGACGCATCCGGGCGGTTCGTCGATCGCGACAAGGTGATGGAAGTGCACCCACACCTTGCTGAGCGGATGAACAAGATCGGCGAAGAGAAGGTGTTCGTCCTGATGGAGGGTGCAGGCCCCGACGCCGATCCGATCGTGCTCAGTCAACGCGATGTCCGTGAGTTGCAGTTCGCCAAAGCAGCGATTGCCACTGGCTGGCATCTGCTCTTCGAGGACTTCGGAATCGACGAGAGCGACATTCAACAAGTTCTGCTGGCCGGGTCCTTCGGCACCTACCTATCGGCCGCAAGCGCCGTTCGTATCGGCCTTGTGCCAAAGATCCCGCTCCTCCGCATCGTGAGTGCCGGCAACGTCGCGGGAGAGGGGGCCAAGATGGTGCTGCTCTCAGCAGCGGAGCGGCACGGCGTGACAACGCTGCTGAGGGAGATCGAGTACATCGAACTCTCTGACCGCACCGACTTCCAGGATCGCTTCGTGGATCGGTTGGCCTTCCCAACATGAGGTCATCCGGTGCCACAGTCGGCGTGATCGCCTGTGGAGCGCTGGCCGTCGACATCGGTGAGATTGTGGCTCGACGACAATGGGCTGTGGACGTTTACCCGCTTCCGCCGTTGCTGCACAACCAACCGAAGCGGATCGCACCAGAGGTGGAGCGCACGTTTGCGGAGGTCAGCGAGCACTATGAGCGCGTGGCTATCGCCTATGCCGACTGCGGAACCTACGGCGCTCTCGACGGGATCTGCGAGCGGTACGGCATTGCTCGGCTCCCCGGGTCCGACTGCTACGGCATCTACGCGGGGGCGGAGAAGTATCGGGCGCTGCTCGAAGAGGAGCCCGGCACCTACCTGCTGACCGACTTCCTCGCGGCGTCCTTTCACCGCAGCGTCATGGTGGAGCTCGGACTCGAACGTTATCCCCACCTTCGCG
>JAJAYM010000032.1 GCA_027117675.1 Actinomycetes bacterium
GCTCGATGCTTGCCAGTCAGTGCCGCACATGCCGTTCTCGGTGCAGGACGTCGACGTCGACTTCGTTGTCTTCTCCGCGCACAAGATGCTCGGCCCGTCCGGAATCGGCGTTCTGTGGGGTCGTCGGGCTCTCCTGGAATCGCTTCCCCCGTTTCTCACTGGCGGTGCAATGATCGAGCAGGTCTTCATGGACCGCAGCACCTTTGCGCCACCCCCGCAGCGGTTTGAGGCGGGCACCCCGCCGATCTCGCAAGCGGTCGGCCTGCACGCGGCTGTGCGCTACCTGAACGTGCTAGGGATGCCCCAGATCGAGGCGCATGAGCAACGGCTGACCGACTACCTACTCGGTCGTCTCGCCGAGCTCGAGGGTGTGCGGGTGATTGGCCCCACAACCACCGAGGACCGCGGCAGTGCGGTCAGTTTCGTCGTCAACGACATCCATCCGCATGATGTCGGCCAGGTACTCGACGACCGCGGTGTCGCCGTTCGGGTCGGCCATCACTGCGCCTGGCCCGTCTGCCGCCGTTATGGGGTAGCGGCCACCACGAGGGCCAGCATGTACGTTTACAACGACACCGACGATCTCGACAGCCTGGTCGAAGGGATCTTTGCGGCTCAGACGTTCTTCGGAGTACGTCCGTGAAGCTCGAGCAGATGTACCAGGAGATCATCCTCGATCACTACCGTGCCCCCAAGAACACCGGTTTGCGCGAGCCGTTCGACGCCGAGGTACACCACGTCAACCCCACCTGTGGTGATGAAGTGACCCTCCGCGTCCGTCTCACCGACGAACGCACCTCGGTTGCCGACATCTCTTATGCCGCGAGCGGATGTTCGATCAGTCAGGCCTCCGTATCGGCGATGACTGAACTCTTGATTGGCCGTTCGATCGAACATGATCTGGACGTGGCTGGGTCGTTCTTGCAGATGGTTCAGTCGCGCGGAACCCTTGAGCCTGACGAAGGCTTGCTTGAAGACGCTGTGGCCTTCGCCGGGGTCGCGCGCTACCCGGCCAGAGTCAAGTGCGCCTTGCTCGGCTGGATGGCGTGGAAAGATGCCGTCGCCCAAGCTGGTGCATCGATCCATCCCCATGACAGTTCACGCGGTGTGCCGCGCACCCCCTCGCCAACAGGAGTAGGCCATGAGTGAAGCAGTTGTCACTGCCAGCGGTGACGACCTGACAGAGGCGATGCGCGATGTAGTCGACCCCGAGCTGGGGATCAACGTGGTCGATCTCGGATTGGTTTACGGGATCACCGTCGACGACGCCAATACCGCGACCATCGACATGACCCTCACCTCGGCGGCATGTCCACTGACTGACGTCATTGAAGACCAGACGCAGGCGGCTCTCAGCCCATTCGTTGACAACGTGCGGATCAACTGGGTTTGGATGCCACCGTGGGGGCCAGACAAGATCACCGACGAAGGGCGCGAACAACTGCGCGCTCTCGGATTCAACGTCTGATCCTGGTAGCGCACCGAAGCCAATTCGTTGGTCGGAGCGCTCGATCGTCATACTGATCCGGTGATCAACGCTATCGACCTCGAGCTGCGCGCCGGCTCGCGTCTATTGCTTGAGCACGCCAGTTTTCGGCTCGCTTCGGGTGACAAGGTCGGACTCGTCGGCCGCAACGGGGCCGGCAAGACCACCCTGACCAGAGTGCTGGCCAGCGAAGGTGAACCCGCATCTGGAACGGTCCAGCGGTCGGGCAGTATCGGTTACCTTCCGCAAGACCCCAGGACTGGCGATCTTGAGCAGCGAGCGTTGGCCAGAATCCTCAGCGTGCGCGGACTTGACGCAATCACCGACCAGCTGCGAACCGCCGAGCGCGGGATGGCTAGCGCCGACGACGAGAGCCGCGAACGTGCCATGCGGCGCTACTCCCGGCTCGACGCCGAGTTCACTGCCGCAGGCGGGTACGCAGCTGAGTCGGAGGGCGCTCGAATTGCGGCCAGCCTCGGTTTGTCTGAACGAGTGCTTGCCCAGGCCCTGGGAACGTTGTCGGGTGGGCAGCGCCGCAGGGTCGAGCTGGCGCGGATCTTGTTCAGCGACGCCGAAACCCTATTGCTCGACGAACCGACCAACCATCTCGATGCCGACTCGATTGTCTGGCTACGCGACTTCCTGAGGTCGTTCTCCGGTGGCGTCGTCGTGATCTCGCACGACGTCGAACTTCTTGAGCGTACGGTCAACCGGGTTTTCCATCTCGACGCCAACCGGGCCGTGCTCGATGTGTACAACGTGGGGTGGCAGTCCTACCTGCAACAACGGGAGACTGATGAGCGACGGCGCCGCCGGGAGCGCTCGAACGCGGAGAAGCAAGCCACGGCCCTCCGTGACCAGGCCGAGCGAATGCGGGCCAAGGCCACCAAGGCCAAGGCGGCCCAGGGGATGCTTCGCCGGGCCGATCGATTGACTGACGCACTTGAAGGGGAGCGAAAGAACGACCGGGTGGCCCGGATTCGATTCCCTGAGCCGGCTGCCTGCGGCAAGACGCCACTCACCGCTCAGTCGCTCTCGAAGTCGTATGGGTCGCTCGAGGTGTTCACCGACGTGGATCTTGCCGTTGACCGAGGTTCCCGCGTCGTGGTGCTCGGCCTGAACGGTGCTGGAAAAACGACGCTTCTGCGGATGCTGGCCGGCGTCGAAAAACCCGATACCGGGTCAGTCGAACCTGGTCATGGATTGCTCCTTGGGTACTACGCCCAGGAGCACGAGACCCTCGATCCCGACCGCAGCGTGCTCGAGAACCTGCTGTCTTCTTCACCGAAACTGAGTGAGTCAGAAGGTCGGAGCCTGCTGGGAGGGTTTCTCTTCATCGGCGACACCGTGTACCAACCGGCCGGGACGCTTTCGGGCGGTGAGAAGACGCGGCTCGCGTTGGCGTGTCTGGTGGTGTCGAGCGCGAACGTGCTGTTGCTTGATGAGCCGACGAACAACCTCGATCCAGCCAGCCGCGAAGAGATCCTGGCTGCGCTGCGGCGGTATCCGGGTGCAATCGTCCTCGTCACCCACGACGAGGGGGCCGTCGAGGCGTTGTCACCGGAGCGGCTGATCCTGCTCCCGGACGGCGTGGAGGATCACTGGTCGGCGGACTACGCAGACCTCGTCTCGCTCGCGTGATGCTCTCAAGTGGCCGGAGCGGACAGTTGCCCGCATGATTTAGGGGTGATAGCTCACCCCTTGAGGAGGCGGACGTGGCACAGTTGACCAAAGGCCGGCGCATTACCGGTGATGAGCGGGGCAACCTCTCTGACGACCTTCGCAGCAAGTACGAGAGTGGGCGCAGCATCCGGTCGATTGCCGCTGAGACCGGAAGGTCCTACGGATTCGTTCATCGGGTACTCCTGGAGTCGGGCGCGACGCTCCGTGGGCGCGGTGGTGCCACCCGGGGCAAGCGCTAGGTTCGGCTCCTGGCCGCACACGCCGCCGTTCGCAGAAGGCGTATCGGGGAAGGGTTCCCGGTGATGTGCGGTTGGTCCTTCTAGGGTGGGCCAATCTCGGTCCAACTACTGCCCACCGGAGGACTTGTGAGCATGCAAAGCTGGTCGACGCTGCGCTCATTCGCACGTGATGGCAGCGTCGCCGAAAAGAAGCTCACACCAGGGACTGTTCGGCGGGTGGCCGGCTATGCCATCCCCTACCGACGCCCGATCGGTTACTTCCTCGCCCTGACGGTGGTCGACGCCCTGCTCGTCGTGGCCAGCCCTCTCCTTCTACTGCGTCTCATTGACGACGGCGTCACGCCTGAAGACAAGCAGGTTGTCGTCACCATCGCGCTGATCGTGGCTGGTCTCGCGGTTTTCGAGGCCGGCCTCACCCTGATTCTGCGGTGGTACTCCGCAAGGATCGGCGAAGGACTCATCTACGACCTGCGGAGTCAGGTCTTCGACCACGTCCAACGCATGCCGCTGGCCTTCTTCATCAGAACACAGACCGGGGCGCTCATCTCTCGGCTCAACAGCGACGTCATCGGCGCTCAGCAAACCTTCACCACCACGCTCTCCAGCGTTGTCTCCAATGTGATCAGCCTGGTGGTCGTGACCATCGCCATGCTCGCGCTCTCGTGGCAGATCACGCTGGCGGCTCTGGTCCTGCTCCCGGTCTTCCTGGTTCCGGCCCGCTACGTCGGTCGCAGGCTGGCGGAGATGTCCCGCGATGCCATGGAGCTCAATGCGCAGATGAGCTCAACGATGACGGAACGCTTCAACGTGTCCGGTGCGCTCTTGGTCAAGCTCTTCGGTCGGCCAGACGAGGAGGCGGCAGACTTCAGCGGCCGAGCGCGAAAAGTGGCCGACATCGGCATCCGAATCGCGATGGCCAACCGAGCATTCTTCACGGCCCTGACCCTGATCGCCTCGTTGGCGACGGCCCTGGTTTACGGCGCTGGCGGCATCCTGGTTATCGACGGCCCGCTGACGTTGGGAACACTGGTGGCGCTGGCGGCCCTGATGATCCGGCTCTACGGCCCGCTCACCGCGCTGTCGAACGTGCGCGTCGACATCATGACCGCCCTGGTGAGTTTCGAAAGAGTCTTCGAGGTACTCGATCTGAAGTCGATGATTGCTGACAAGTCCGATGCCGTTGACCTTCCGATCGGTCCAGCAGCCGTTCGGTTCGATCGCGTTTCCTTCTCGTACCCAAGCGCCGAAGAGGTCTCGCTCGCGTCGCTCGAGGCGGTAGCGCGAACCGACAGCGCTCCCTCCGGGCCGGTGCTCCATGAGATCAGCTTTGACGTCGCCCCCGGCCAGATGGTCGCCTTGGTCGGACCCTCAGGTGCTGGGAAGACCACCCTCACGTCACTGGTCAGCCGGCTCTATGACGTCTCAGGCGGCCAAGTGATGGTCGGCGGACTCGATGTGCGTGATGTCACGCTCAGCTCGCTCCAGCGCTCGGTGGGTGTCGTGACGCAAGACGCCCATCTCTTTCACGACACCATTGAGGTGAACCTGCGCTACGCAGCCCCAACGGTGACGGAAACCCAGATGTGGGACGCGCTTCGTGCGGCACGCATCGAAGAGCTGGTGCGGTCATTCCCCGATGGGCTGCAAACCGTGGTCGGCGACCGAGGTCACCGGCTCTCCGGAGGCGAGAAACAGCGCCTAGCCATCGCCAGGCTGCTGTTGAAGTCGCCGGCCGTCGTCATCTTAGATGAAGCCACCGCCCACCTCGACAGCGAATCAGAGCGCTACGTTCAGGAGGCCCTGGACACGGCGTTGGAGGGGCGTACCTCACTGGTGATTGCACACCGGCTCTCGACGGTCCGATCCGCTGACCAGATCCTGGTGGTCGACGACGGCAAGATCGTAGAGCGGGGCACCCACGACAGTCTGCTCGACCGTGGGGGCTTGTACGCCGATCTCTACCGCACCCAGTTCGCGCCCCAGCTCTAGAGTGAGCGGCGGGCGCCACCGTCGATCGGAATCAGCGCGCCGGTGAGGTAGGACGCAGCCGCCGAGAGTACGAATGCGGCGACCGTACCGAACTCGATCGGGTCGCCATACCGGGCTAGCGGGATCACACTTTCCTGGCGCCGCCGGGCCGAATCACCCCGGCCCGCCTTGGCGTCGAGCTCACGGGTGCGGTCGGTATTGATCCGGCCGGGCAAGAGCCCGTTGACGCGGATCGCTTGCGGAGCTAACTCGTCGGCAAGGTCTTTGACCACCCCCGACAGTCCCGGTCGCAAACCATTGGACACCGAGAGCCCGGCGATCGGCTCGCGAGCTGAACTGCTGAGGACGAAGGCCAAGGCGCCTCCATCGTCCATCGTCGAGGCAAGGGCACGGGCGGTCCGGAGGGGTCCGAGAAAGACCGACTCAAACGCCGATCGCCAGATGTCGTCGGAGGTCTCCAGAACCGTTCCGGCTGGCGGTCCTCCACAGGAGAGAAGTGCGCCGTCGAGGCGTCCGTACCTGGCGACAGCTGCGCCGACGAGTCGCTCTTCGGCTCCGGGCACGGTGAGGTCGGTCGGGACGCCGAAGGATCGCTCGGGGCCGAGCGAAGCCACCGTCGCGTTGAGTTGGTCGGCGTCGCGGGCGGCCAGGACGACCTTCGCCCCTTCAGCGACGAGCACCTCGGCTGTGGCGCGCCCGAGGCCTCGGCTCCCGCCTGTCACCACGAACACCCGGTCGGTGAGTCCGAGATCCATCGTGGTGCCTCCGGTGCGCTGGTAGTGCCTTGAGCCTAGTTCAGTGGCGGCCGGACACCCAGCCTCTGTTCGGCGTCGCCATGCTGCGTGTCGGTTGCGTTGCTGCGCTGCTGGCTGGCGTCTCTGCTCTCGCTGCTTTCTTTGGCCTCTCGGCGGATCAGTGCGAAGAGGCCCACCACGGCGATGACGATGAACAACCACCACTGGATCGCGTAGAACAGGTGGACCCCAATGCCGGTCTCGATCGGACCGGCCAGCTCAACATCAGGGTCAGGTGATGGGTCCTGAGTGAGCAGGTCACCGTAGGCGGCGTAGACGGGAGCGGGAAGACCGTCGCCGAACTGCCCGGGGTCGATGTCGTAGACCTGGCCGGGCGGAGCCTGCCGCCCCGACGACTCCTGAAGTGTCCGCAGCCGGACGGTGATCTCGACCGTCCCGGCGGCGGGCGCTACATCGGCCGCCGCAGCGTTGGTGTCGGTCGATGATGAGGCGATCCACCCCCGGTTGACCAGGAGGGTGCCCCCGTCGGACAGGGACAGCGGGGTGACCACGTCGAACCCGGACCGGCCAAGAGGGTTGAGTTGCAGGCGCTGCTCGTCAGCGAGGTAGGTGCCGCTCGCAGTGACCGGCCGGTACACAGCTCCGCCCGATGTCGCCGGGTCAGGCATCACGGCGGTCAACGGAGCCGGCTCCTGCCCCACGGCGCTCTCGATCGCGTCGTTGCGGGCCGAACGTTCCTGGTGACGATCAAACTGCCAGGTGCCCAGCCACCAGAAGAGGACGCACATCAGGGCAGCCAGGACTCCGAGACCGGCCCATCGTGGTTGGCGAAGAAGTACGAACACGGTTCGACGGTAGCCTGTCGTCATGCTGGTTGACTCGGTCGGACGCGTGGCAACTGGCCTCCGGTATCGGTGACCGACAAATGCAACCTGCGGTGCACTTACTGCATGCCGCCCGAGGGACTCGACTGGATCGCCGGTGACAAACTTCTGACCGCGTCCGAACTCGTGCGCGTCGTGCGGCTCGCTGTCGATCACGGCGTGCAGGAAGTGCGGTTCACCGGCGGGGAACCACTGGTTCGGCCCGACCTTGAGGAGATCATCGCTGGGGTCGCCGCACTGCCTGACCACCCGAGCCGAAGCCGGGCGCAAGATCGAATGGCCTGGTCCGCACGGGGGGCGTACCGTTAAGAGCGGAGGTTGTGATGCTTTGGAGAGCGAGGCGGTCGGCCGAGGCGTCCGCCTACCGGATCACGACGGCCCGTAAGAGCGTCGCCGACGACCAAGCCGCCCGGGTTCGGGGCTACGTCATCTCGATGACGATTCGGCTGCTCTGCTTCATCCTGGCGGTGGTCACCACCGGAGTGGTGCGATGGGTCTTTGTCGCCGGCGCCCTGATCATTCCCTACATCGCGGTCGTCTTCGCCAACGGCGGTCGTGAACCGGTAGGCGACGCCCCAGACACGTTGCACACCGGCCTGGATCGCGCGCTGCCCAGCGGCAACGAACGACGAAGCTCCTAACCAACCCTCGGCGTTCGGTGCATGACAGGATCAGGGCGTCCTGTGAAGCAGATAACTCCCGAGGAGCGCTCCGTGACCAATCGCACCTATCGACTGACCGAGATCGTCGGCACGTCAACTGAAAGCATGGAAGACGCGGTCCGTAACGGTGTTTCCCGCGCGTCCGAGACCTTGCGACACCTGGACTGGTTCGAGGTCACCGAGATCCGCGGACAGATCGACGGCGCCGACGTCCGACACTGGCAGGTCGGAATCAAGATCGGCTTCCGACTCGAGGACGCCTGACGCTACGAGGCCTGGCTGACCGTCGACATGTTGAAGTCGGCGACCCGGAGCGTGGGCATGGCGACGCGGGTAAAGAAGTCACTCCACTCGCGTGGAAGGGCGACCTCGGTCGTTGATGCGCCCACCACCCGCGAGAGCAGGTCGACAGGGCTTTCGTTGAACCGGAAGTTGTTGACGGCCCCCACGACCTCGCCCCCTTCGACGAGGTAGACACCATCGCGGGTCAGACCCGTCAGCAGCAGCGTCTGAGGATCAACTTCCCTGATGTACCAGAGCGTTGTCAGCAGCAGACCGCGCTCGGTACCGGCGATCAACTCGGCCGACGTCGAGCTGGCCCCGGCCACCTCGAGGGCGAGATTGTCGATCATCGGTGTGAGTGCACCTGACGTCAGCGCCGCGCTGTGTCGGGTCTGACCCAGCGCCGCGAGTTCGCCATTGTCGATCCAGGCGGTGCGGTCGAGGGGGAGGCCATTGTCGAAAACCGACTCGGTAGAGCCTGACGCGTGGGCCACCACGAAAGGAGCGCACTGCATTCCGGAGTAGGAGGGGTCGCTGAAGAGTGAGAGGGGGCTTTCGGTGAGCTGCTCGCCGATCCTCGTACCACCGCCACGGCGGGAGAAAACGGTGCGCCCCTCCGCTGCATCGCGAGCGGTGGCCGTCCAGTAGAGGTAGACCATCAGATCAGCCACCGCCGATGGTGGGAGCAGCACCTCGTAGCGTCCGGGGTCCAAGGCGATGGAGCGCTCGGCCCAGCCGAGCTGTTTGCGAACCTCAGCATCAAGACCCTCAACGTCAACATCGGTGAAGTCTCGCGTCGACCGCCCCACCCAGGTGGAGCGAGTGCGGCCGGCAGACTTGCCGGTGATCTCCAGGCGACCGGTCGGCTGGACGTGCCGTTGGCGTAGACCTGCGGTGTTGCCGAGATACCTGGTGGTGATCTCGTGTTCGGCGAACCCGAAGAGCTCAAGGTCAGCCGCGCGGGCGCGCCCGAACCAGTCGCCAAGCCCAGGCGCGAACTGTGCGAAGACGTCAGGCGAGGTTTCTTCAGGAGCAGTGTCGAAGGAGTGTGACGTCGTACCTGCGACGAGGTCACCCGCGTCCGGTGAGGGGTCACTCGCTCGTGCGGCCGCCTCCGCCCGCGAGATGATCGCGGTGACATCTGAGGCATCGGCCACGCTGGCGCTGACCACTCCAGCCGCACGACCTGCACCACTGCCCGCAACCGCGATGACGGTGAGGTCGACGCTGCGCATCACGCCGTTCGTCGTGAGCGTGTTCGCGGCCCACCGCAGGTTGGTCTGCGAGTGTTCCTGGCAGATGACGGTCATGGCATCGACGGTGCACTGGGCCAAGGCGGATTCGACGATCTCATGTGGTCTCATCGGGCACACTCCGCTGCGGTGTTGAGGACGTTGACGGAGGTGAAGGTGGCAGCTGGCGCGCCATGACTGACGGGCGCGACTTGCCCGGGTTGGGCTTTGCCGCAGTTGAAGGCGCCACCGAGCACGTACGTCTCGGTGCCGCCGACCACCGCCATCGAGCCCCAGAAGTCGGTGGTCGTGGCCTGGTAGGCGACGTCCTTGACCTGCCCGGCGAGTTGGCCACCCCGGATTCGGAAGAAGCGCTGTCCGGTGAACTGGAAGTTGTAGCGCTGCATGTCGATTGACCAGCTTTTGTCGCCGACGATGTAGAGCCCGTCTTCGACGTCGGCGATCATCTGCTCCGTTGACGGCCCGTTGTCCACCGGCTGCAGGCTGACATTAGCCATCCGTTGGATGGGTACGTGACCGGGAGAATCGGCGAAGGCACAGCCGTTCGATCTGTCGTAGCCGACTCGTGAGGCGATCCGACGGTCGAGTTGGTACCCGACCAACACGCCGTCCTTGACGATGTCGAACGACTGGGCCGCAACGCCCTCGTCGTCCCACCCGACGCTGGAGAGCCCGTGCTCGACGGTGCGGTCGCCGGTGATGTGCATCGCCGGCGAGCCGTACTGCAACGTGCCGAGCTTGTCGGGAGTGGCGAACGACACTCCGGCGTAGTTCGCCTCGTAGCCGAGCGCTCGGTCGAGTTCGGTGGCGTGGCCGATCGACTCGTGGATGGTGAGCCACAGGTTGCTGGGGTCGATGACGAGGTCATAGCTGCCCGGTTCGATGCCGGGAGCGTTCAGCTTCTCGACGAGCCAGCCTGGGAGGTTCTCCAGCTCGGTGGCCCAGTCGTATCCGGGTCCGGTGAGGTACTCCCAGCCACGTCCAACGGGAGGTGCGATCGTCCCCATCGTCTCGAAGGCACCGGTTTCGGCGTTGATCGCGACGGCGTTGAACTCCGGAAACATGCGCACCCGTTGCTGGGTGGTGGTCGTGCCGGCGAGGTCGGCGTAGAACTTGTTCTCCTTGACTGCGTAGAGCGAGGTGTCAACGTGGTCGACGCCCGGTGCAGCCATCAGGCGGCGGCTCCACTCCTGCAGGAGTGCGAGCTTTTCCTCCTGGGGAACCGACCAGGGGTCAATCTCGTAGGAGGACCGCCAGGTTCCCTGATGGGTGGGCTCCGGTGTCAGGTCGACCGGCTCGGTGTTGACAGGTGCGCTGACTCTGGCCAGATCGATCGCCCGCCGCGTAGTGCGAACGACTGCTTCGGGTGTTCGGTCGACATCGGCAGCAAAGCCCCATGTGCCCTCGACAATGACGCGAACGGAGTAGCCAACGTCTTCGGTGTCGTTGACCCCCTCCACCTCGGCATCGCGCAGCCGCACGGACGTGCCGAGGATGCGCTCCATGCGGAAGGCGGCGTAGGTGGCCCCGCCATCGCGAGCCGCCTGCAGCGCGGCGTCGGCGAGTAGCTGCAGCGGAAGACTGCGGAACTCTTCATCGATCGCATCGAGATGCTGAGCGCGCACCTGACCTCCCCGTCACTGGCCCGGTTCGGGCCTCGCTGCTGTTGAAGAGAACCTACCTGCCTTGACCGCGGGCCGCTGGAGGCCGGTAGCGTTTCGGGGAAGGTGCGGCGTCGGCCGGGCCTAACGCCGAAGGGAGCAGCCGTGGCGCGTTCAGTACTCGTGACCGGCGGAAACCGCGGGATCGGCTGGGAGGTGGCCCAAGCATTCGTCGCGCTCGGTGACAGTGTGGCGATCACCTATCGATCCGGCGAGCCGCCAGCTGGCATCTTTGCCGTGCGGGCCGACGTCACCGACCCGGAGTCACTCGATGCGGCATTCAGCGCCGTCGAGGAGCACCAGGGGCCGGTGGAAGTTCTGGTCGCGAACGCTGGCATCACCAGAGACACGCTGCTCCTGCGAATGACCGACGACGACTTCGACGCCGTGGTCCAGACGAACTTGGTCGGTGCGTTTCGGGTAGCCAAGCGGGCCAGCAAGGGGATGCTGCGGATGAAGCGTGGCCGGTTGATCTTCATCTCGTCCGTCGTCGCCATGCTCGGATCGGCTGGCCAGACGAACTACGCGGCCGCCAAGGCCGGTCTGATCGGCTTCGCACGGTCGACGGCTCGAGAGCTCGGATCCCGTGGGATCACCGCCAACGTGGTCGCCCCTGGATTTGTCGAGACGGACATGACCGCGGAGCTGCCCGAGGAACGCCGAAAGCAGATCATGGACCAGATCCCCCTCGGCCGGTTCGCCACGCCACAAGAGGTCGCATCCGTTGTCACCTTCTTGGCCGGCGACGGTGGCGCGTATGTCACAGGGGCGGTCATCCCGGTCGATGGCGGCCTCGGCATGGGCCACTAAGAGCGTCGAATCCCCTACGATCACCACCGAACAGGTCGTTCATCCGTCGAGCGCAGGAGCACCCGCATGTCGCTGCTAGACAACAAGCGAGTCCTGGTCACCGGCGTGCTCACCGAGGCTTCGATCGCGTTCCATGTGGCCCAGCTCGCCCAAGAACAGGGTGCGACCGTGGTCTTGAGTTCACAGGCGCGCACGCTGCGGCTCGTCGAGCGCATCTCCAAGCGACTCCCGGCCACCGCCCCGGTCATTGAGCTCGACGTCACGTCAGACGAAGACCTGGCGGCTCTGCCCGAGCGGGTGCGTGCCCACGTCGACGGCCTGGATGGGGTGCTGCACTCCATCGGCTTCGCCCCGGCCAGCGCGCTGGGGGGGAACTTTCTGAACACCGAGTGGTCGGACGTGGCTGTTGCGATGCAGATCTCGGCCTTCACGCTCAAGTCGCTGACGGTCGCTTGCCGACCGCTCTTGACGCCGGGTGCCTCGGTCGTCGGACTCACGTTCGATGCGACGGTCGCGTGGCCGACCTACGACTGGATGGGCGTCGCTAAGGCTGCTTTTGAGTCCACCGCGCGTTATCTTGCTCGCGATCTCGGTGCCGAAGGTGTCCGGGTCAACCTGGTTGCGGCTGGGCCGGTCCGCACGATGGCGGCGAAGAGCATTCCGGGGTTCGAACAGTTTGAGGCGATGTGGACCGCGCGAGCCCCGATCGGCTGGGACGTCAACGACCCGGTCCCGGCCGCCAAGGGTGCGGTTGCCCTGTTGTCGGACTGGTTTCCGGCCACGACCGGAGAGATCGTCCATGTAGACGGCGGAGTGCACGCCATCGGCGGTTGACCAATGCCGACCCTGGTTCTCCTCCGGCACGCCAAGTCGGCCTACCC
>JAJAYM010000033.1 GCA_027117675.1 Actinomycetes bacterium
GACCTACTGTTCGGACCAGGCGCGGCGGTGCGAGGTGACGCTCTGGACTTGGCGCGGATGCTCCCCCACACCGACCTCGCCTATCTGGATCCGCCCTACAACCAGCACCGCTACTTCACGAACTACCACGTGTGGGAGACCTTGGTGCGGTGGGATGAGCCCGATCACTACGGGATCGCGTGCAAGCGTGTTGATGCGCGGGACGACGCGAGCAAGAGCATCTTCAACCGTAAGCGCGAGATGCCGGATGCTTTGCGGTCGGTCATCACCAGCACACGTGCCGACGTGGTGGTCGTGAGCTACAACAACGAGTCGTGGGTGACGGCCGAACAGCTCATCGTGTGGCTCAGCGAGGCTGGCCATGAGGACGTCAGACTTCTCTCATACGACAGCAAGCGGTACGTCGGTGCGCAGATCGGAATCCACAACCCTCAAGGTCACAAGGTGGGAATGGTCAAGCGGCTACGCAACATCGAGTACGTCGTGGTGGCTGGTGACTCCGCGAGAGTGACCGCCGCCGTTGCGGCAGCCGCACAACCGCTCATCAAGGTATGACCGCGGTCCGCGCAGTCGCCGACGCCGAGACAGTCGCGGTGCCAGTTGTCCCAGCCGTCACCGTGCTTGCCATCGGCAAACTCATGCGCGTCGCAAGCACAACGGACACGGTCGTAGTCGACGTAGAGATGGTCACTTCGAGATCTGTCGTCAGCAGCCCGGCAACAGCCAAGTAGTCGCGAACGGCCTGCTCGGCAGCCGCCTGGTCGAGTGGTACCGGCCCGCTCGCTGGTAGCCCGTCACGGTAGATCGACTCTTCATCAACAGCCTGCGCACCAGCGAGTGCCGCTCCGTCAGCTGCTGCAATGAGCTCACGACGCTCGAGGTAGAGGGCACTGACGTCGGTCACCACGGAGACGAGCACTGCGGCCACGACAACGAGGCCGATGATCAGCAACAGAACGGTGCCCTCGTCGCGCGGACTGACCTGTTGAGAGCACTTGCTCATGGCCGGATCGCGGTGTACTCGTCGACGGTCTGAGTGTGCGACGCAGTGATAGGAACACTGGTGAGATCCGCTGAACCCAGCTGAGGAACGAATGGCAAATCGACAGTCGTTCGGTAGGTGAACACCACTGTTGCTCCCGGCGTCAGACACGGAGTGTCCGAACACGAGATGGTCAACGCGCCTGGCTCGAAGGTAATCCCGTGGTCGGCGAGCGTGACTGCGACGGCGGCCGCGGCTCGCTGTTCGCCCTCAGCCGTTGACGAGGCCCTGACGAACACGCGCGCCGCCTCTCTCGTAGCAGCGCTCGCGCCGAAAGCAGTGCGCTGTACATCGAAGACCGAGATGACCAGGTAGCAGAGGGGCACCGCTAGCGTCACGGCGAGGACGATGAACTCCACCATCGCGGCACCATTGTCATCGTCGTTCACGACTCCTCCATCGCATGACCGGTGACTCGCAATGATCCGGACGGACCGAGCCATCCGAATACGGGTAGGTCAGCACGCACTTCCACCTCGACCGTGCGGACGCCGCCGACCAGGGCGTAGCTGGAGGAGACTTGCTCTGCATATGAGTCAGGAAGGCTCCCCCGGATCAGGACGCGAGTGTGCTCGGCTCCAGCCTCTGGCTCTCGGTCTGCGGCCGCCGCGAACCGAGCACCTTCCCCGGCGGCTGAGATGAGTGTGTTCCGAATGTGCAACGCCATGCCCAGTTGAACCACGGCTAGCAAGAGAGCGACGACAAGGACCGACACCAGCACGAACTCGACGACAGCCGAGCCCGCCTCTCGGCCCTCAGGGTCCTGTAACACGACCGAGTGCTGAAGTAAATATGGAGCGGAGTTGGTCGTCGGCAACGAGCCACAGGGCCGTAACCAGTCCCGCAGTCATCACCGTTACCAGCACCCAACCGGGTACGTCCCCACTGTCTTCGCGCATTCGTTGAACGAGTCGGTTGAATGTGCCCCTCGCATGTTCAAACATGAACCCTCCCATTGTTGACACCGTTATGAACCTAAAGAAAGCCCGTAGAAGCCGGGGAAGAGAACGAAGAGCACCGAAAGGGGGAGGACCAGAAACACAACAGGGACCATCATCGCGATCTCCTTGCGCCCACCTGCCTCGATCAGCGCCCGACGAGAGGCTTCGCGCGCATCGGCCGCTTGAGCGGCCAGTACGTGAGCAAGAGGCGTCCCTCGTTCCACAGCAACAACCACAGCATCGACAAAGCGCGTCACTTCGTTGAGCTCGTTGCGAGTGGCCAGCTGCTGCAGCGAGGGCACCAGTGGCAACCCGACGCGCGTGTCATCCAATACTCGGGTGAGCTCCGCGGCAACGACGCCCTGCCCGACTTGACTCACGCGCTCAAGTGCCCCAGTGAGGCTTGAGCCGGCCCCCACAGCCATGGCGAGCATCTCGACGATGGTCGGTAGCTCTGACTGCATCCGCTCCTTTCGTCGTTGCACCGCGCGCGTCAGCGCGTGGTCACGGGCAAGAACGCCGACCGCCATGGCGATCCCGAGAATAAGCACTCCAATCGGCCAGCTCTCGGCTGGTTCTCCGCGCACAAGAAGCAACATCCCCGTACAGAGTGCTGATGCGAACCCCCAGCCAAGCTGCTCGAGTCGGAACTGCTCGACCGAAAAGCTGGGGCCGAGAGCATCGAGTCTTCGCTGCGCACTGCCGTCTCCTCCTGTCATCCAGGAGACCCGTTGAGCCGCCTCTTCCGCAAGCGAGAGAATCCATCGGGGAAGCCAAGTGGACGCGCGGTGCTCGGTTGGACCGGCCTGCCAGATCGACTCTTCGCGTCCTAGGTAGGGCGCGACTCGCTCGTACAACGATGGTGCCATCGGCGTTGGTATGCCTTGCACGATCAGCCAGACCCCGGTGGCAGCAGCAGCGATGAGGAAGATTTCGGCAGGACTCATCGCAGCACCCTGGTCTCAGTCGGAAGCCGACCGATGCGGATCATCAGGCGATACGCAATCATCGAAACCAAGGCGCCAAACAGCAGAACGATCGATCCCATAGCCGTGTTGTACGCCGCGACTGCCGCTGGTCGCGTCCCGAGAAGTAGGAGAAGCACCCATGGTGCGGCGACTGCCAGTCGGGCTGCGTTGACCGTCCAACTCTGACGACTCTCCAACTCGCCCCGAACGCGGGCGTCGTCTCTCAGGAACGTGGCGAGGGTACGCAGCAGGCGCCCGAGGTCGGTCCCCCCCACTTCGCGAGCCATGCGCAGGGTTTCTACGACCCGATCACCCACGGGGTCGGACAAAGCACGTTTTAAGATGTCCAAGGACTCCGAGAATCGAGCGGACGAACGATAAGCAGCGACAAACGCGGCGAACGGAGGCCGTAATTCCTCTGGGCCCGATTCGCTGATTTGACCGACGGCCTCAGGGAGGGCGAGCCCCGCTCTGATTCCGGATGCCAGATGCTCAATGGCGTCTGGCCATACCTGCCGAAGCTCTGCCTGACGCCGTCGCTGAACGTGACGCACCCACGTCACCGGGAGCGGCGCAGTGACTCCGCCCAACGCGAGGGCGATGGACGCCGATTCCGACATCGCATAAACCGCCAAAGCAACCACTCCGGCGAGGGCTCCACACGAGAGCAGCAGCCGGGCGGAGCTGACATGCGCAAGGCCCGCCTCGGACAAGAGTTCTGTCAATGGCGAAGGCCGCGAGACTCTCGACCGAGGTGGGCTCACGAACGACCAAGCGATCAAGCCGAGCCCCAGCCCAAGCAGCAACGGAGAGAGCATCTCGATTACCACGGACGAGCCGTCGCTAGCAGCGACCCAAGATCGATGCCTCGTTCCTCGAATCGATCGTGATGTGGTGGGAGTCCTGACCCTCGAACGAGCGCACCGTCGTCCCAGCGAAAGAGATACTCCAGCTCGATCACGTCGCCCTCGACGCGTCCCGGAACACCGACGATCTCCCGCACGCGTCGCCGGCCCTGTGCGTCGTTCATCACATGTACCACGAGGTCAACAGAGGCTGCGACGGTTGGCACCACGAACGAGTGCCCGAC
>JAJAYM010000034.1 GCA_027117675.1 Actinomycetes bacterium
GGCTACGGCGGTGCTCCGGTCCTCCGGGACGTCGACCACAGCGTGGTGGCGGGCGACTTCACCGGCGTCGTCGGCCCGTCCGGTTCGGGCAAGACCAGCCTGCTGCGTCTGCTGCTCGGCACCGAGAAGCCGCAGCACGGCTCGGTGACGCGGGCGGCCGGCATCGCCGTGTCCTACGTCCCGCAGCTCGAGACGGTGAACTGGAACTTCCCGGTCACCGTCTTTGAGTGCGTCCTGATGGCCCGCACCGAGGGACGCCAATGGCCCAGAGCCAGCCGAGCCGACAAAGCCGATGTAGCCGCGGTTCTCGGACGCCTGGGGATCGAGGAAGTGGCCGATCGTCACATCCGCCAGCTCTCCGGAGGGCAACAGCAGCGGATGTTCATCGCCCGGGCGCTGCTGAGCAATCCCAACCTGCTCGTTCTCGACGAGCCAACGTCCGGCGTTGATGTCAGCACCAGGCACGACATGCTGCACCTGCTGGCCGATCTGCACGAGGACGGCATCTCGATCATGCTCACGACACACGATCTCAACGGGATGGCAGCCCACCTGCCTCACCTCGTGACGATCAATGGAAAGATCATCGCCGAAGGAACGCCGCACGAGGTCATCACGCCCGACGTCCTCGAGCGGACGTTCGGCGCGCGTCTGGAAGTGCTCGAACACCTCGGCATGCCAGTCGTCATCGACGACTACCACCGCATCGGGCCACGGGCTGTCTCATGACCGCCGCTCTTCTCTTTCTGGACACCCTGACCGGTCCCCTGCAGTACGGCTTCTTCCAAAAAGGGTTGGTCGTTGCAACGCTGGCCGGCGCGCTGCTCGGTTTCGTCGGTGTCTACATCACCCTTCGCGGCATGAGCTACATCGGCCATGGGCTTTCGCACGCGATCTTCGGTGGTTTCGCAGCAGCCTCGCTCGTCAGCGCCTCGTTCATCTACCTCGGTGCTGGCATCTGGGGGGTTTCCTCAGCGTTGGCCATCAACTGGGTGACGCGCAAGCATCGCATCGGTGCTGACGCCGCGATCGGGGTGATCACGACGGCGTCCTTTGCCCTCGGCGTCGCGTTGCTGTCGTACTACGGCAGCTCTGGACCCAGTTTCGACAACGCCCTGTTCGGCTCCATCTACGGAATCAGCCCCGACCAGATCGCGATGCTGGTCGGCGTCTCGATAGCAACGGGTGCCTTCGTGTTCTTTCGCTACCGGTCGCTGCTGTTTACGACGTTCGCCCCCCAAGTCGCTGCGGCATCCGGCGTCAATGTCGCCCGGACCGAAGCGATGCTGATGTTGCTGCTGTCGCTGTCGATCTTGGCGACGCTGACGGTCATCGGCGTCACGCTGGTGGCTGCCATGCTGGTGATCCCCGCAGTGGTGGCCCGGATGATCACCGACTCGTTCGGCCGCATGCTGGTGCTGTCGACCGGCATCGGCGCGGCGTGCGGACTGGTCGGGATGTACGTCAGCTACTTCGCGGGCGTCCCGTCCGGCACCATGATCGTGCTCACCGGGGCCGCAGTCTTCTGCCTGGCACTCGCGTGGCAGGGTTGGCGGTCCCTGGCCAGAACCGCTGGCCTCGACGACCACCACGACGACGCACTTACGGCAAGTGCCTCACCCACCAGGAGCGCTTGATGCCCCAGACACCACGCCTTTCCCCCGGAGACGCCGCTCCCGACTTCACACTCACCGATGACGCCGGTGCGACCGTCCGGCTCTCGGACTTCAAGGGCGCCAAGGTGATCGCGTACTTCTACCCGGCCGCGATGACACCAGGGTGCACGACCCAGGCCTGTGACTTCACCGCAGCGATGACCGACTTCACCACAGCCGGCTACACCGTCCTTGGCATCTCCTCGGACAAGCCGGAGAAGTTGTCGAAGTTCCGCAGCGAAGGTTCTCTCAACTTCACGCTGCTGTCTGACCCCACCAAAGCGACGATGACTGCCTACGGAGCGTTCGGCGAGAAGCAGCTCTACGGTAAGACCGTCGTCGGCGTGATCAGGTCGACCTTCGTCATCGACGAGGACGGCGTGATCGAACAGGCGCAGTACGCCGTCAAGGCCAAGGGCCACGTCGCCAAGCTCGCTCGCGAACTCGCCATCCCCCTCTAGCTTCAAGAACGACGCATTCACCCGCTCTCACGGAACAAGCGCCATCCTCATCCCGGGGATGAGTGACGCCTAGACTGGTTCACCACGCGGAAGTGGCGGAACTGGTAGACGCGCAGGATTTAGGATCCTGTGCCTTAGGGCGTGGGGGTTCAAGTCCCCCCTTCCGCACTCAGGGCAGGCTTGCGCCCAGATGCTGGGCGAGCGCACGGAAGGCCACGCCGCGGTGGCTGATGGCGTCCTTCTCGTGCGGTTCCATCTCGGCCGTCGTCCGGGTTTCCGCGTCCGGCACGAAGATCGGGTCATAGCCGAACCCGTTCGTTCCTCGAGGCTCGCGAGTCAGACGTCCGCGAAGCTCCCCGCGAACGACATGCTCGTCGGCCCCCGGACGCGCGACGGCGGCGGCACACACAAAGGCAGCACCTCGGTCGACATCGGCGATGTCAGCGATCTGCGCAAGCACCAGCCGCAGGTTCGCCGCGTCGTCCCCGTGCTGGCCGGCCCAGCGCGCAGAGAAGATCCCCGGCATCCCGCCCAGCACATCGACGGTGAGCCCCGAGTCGTCGGCGATGGCTGCTAGCCCAGTTGCGGCCGCGATCGTTCGCGCCTTCAGTAGAGCGTTCTCCTCAAAGGTCAGCCCCGTCTCGGCAACGTCGGGGGCGTCAGGGAAAGCGTCGAGCCCCACGAGGTCGATGTCTAGCCCGGACTCGGACAGAATTCGGCGGACTTCGACGACTTTGTGGGCGTTCCTGGTCGCCAGGACCACGCGCGGGCTCACCGAGCCAACGCCTCCTGCTGCAGCCGTGTCAGCTGACCGCACCCAGCCACGGCGAGGTCGAGCAGTGCATCGAGCTCGGCCCGATCAAACGGCATGCCCTCGGCTGTTCCCTGCACTTCGATGAATCGCCCGTCACCGGTGCAGACCACGTTCATGTCGGTCTCGGCAGTGACGTCTTCCTCGTAGCAGAGGTCGAGCACCGGCTCGCCTCCCACTACACCGACCGAGACGGCGGCGACCGAACTCGAGAACGGGTTGACGCCCTCCTTGACGAAGCCCTGCTGCTGCGCCCAACTCACGGCGTCGGCCAGCGCTACATAGGCTCCCGTGATCGCGGCTGTCCGTGTTCCACCGTCGGCTTGCAGCACGTCGCAGTCGAGGACGACGGAGTTCTCGCCGAGCGCCGACAGGTCCACCACGCCGCGCAGAGCACGTCCGATGAGGCGCGAGATCTCGTGTGTGCGGCCACCGATCTTTCCGCGAACGGACTCGAGGTCGCTGCGGGTGTGCGTCGAGCGCGGCAGCATCGAGTACTCGGCCGTCACCCAGCCAAGGCCGCTCCCCTTGCGCCACCGAGGCACCCCTTCGGTGAGCGAGGCGGTGCAGAGGACTCGGGTGCGTCCGAACTCGACGAGCACGGATCCCTCTGGGTGTTCGCTCCACTCGCGGGTGAACGTGATGGGGCGAAGCTGGTCAGTCTTCCGGCCGTCGATGCGCGTCATGCGCCGAAGGCTACCGAGCGAGGTCGAAGGTCGATCCCGGGGTGGCGAGGTCGACGCGACCATCGAACACCGACTCTGCCTCCGCCCTGGCAACGTCAGGGTCATGCCACGGGGGAACGTGAGTGATCACCAGCCGCCCGACGCCCGCGTCCCGCGCCAGCTCTCCCGCCTGCCGGCCGGTCAGGTGCAGGTCGGGCGGATTGTCGTCACCATCAACGAACGAAGCCTCACAGAGCAGTACGTCGGTCCCGCGCGCAAGCTCGTCGATCGCGCGACAGGGGCCGGTGTCGCCGCTGTACACGAGCGCCGTTCCGTCCACCTCGAATCGAATGCCGTATGCCTCGATCGGATGAGCGACGCGCTCGGCTCGCACCCGGAACGGCCCGACCGTGGCTGCCACCGAGAGATCGCGGAAATCGAAGGATGCCTCCATCCCGCGCGGAGTACGCATGCCGTACGCCGACGCGAGTCGCTCTGCGGCGTCCGACGGGCCGTACACCGGTAGCCGCCCCTGGAACGCGTAGGGACCATAGCGATGAGCGACGTAAAGGGCAGTGAGGTCGATGCAGTGATCAGCGTGCAGGTGGCCGAGCACGATCGCGTCGATGTCGGTGAGTTCGAGGTGTCGCTGCAGCGCACCGAGGGAGCCATGGCCGAGGTCGATCACTACGCGGTAGTCGTCGTGCTCAAGGAGGTAGCAGGACGCCGCACTCTCGGGGCCGGGGATGCTGCCCGAGCTCCCCACCACCGTGAGCTTCACGCAAACGCTCCGGCTGCCTCGACAGTCGCGACCTCGGGGCCGAGGAAGCGCGAGGCTAGTGCTGCGAACGGCGCGGGGTCCCCGGTCGCGAGGAACCGGTGCGTCGGTAGCGGTAAGGCTTCATCCCTGAGCAGACTTTTCTCAGATAGGAGTCGGTAAACATCGCGCGCCGTCTCGTCGGCGCTGGACACGAGAGTCACCTCGTAGCCCATCACGTAGGAGATGACGCCAGCCAGCAGCGGGTAGTGCGTACACCCCAGCACGAGCGTGTCGACGCCGGCCTCGCGCAGGGGGTCGAGGTAGCGGTGAGCGGTGGCAAGAACCTCTGGCCCACCCGTCAGGCCCTGTTCCACGTACTCGACGAACTGCGGGCACGCTTGCTGGGTGACTTGGATGCGAGGGGCGGCGGCGAAGGCGTCCAGATAGGCGCCTGACGTCACGGTCGCCTCGGTACCGATGACGCCGACGTGGCTGTTGCGCGTGGCGTGGACGGCACGGCGTACCGCCGGCTGCACCACCTCGACGACCGGGACCCGGTAGCGCTCGCGAGCGTCCCGGAGGACGGCCGCGCTGGCGCTGTTGCACGCGATGACGAGCATCTTGACGCCTTGGTCGACCAGGTGATCCATCACATCCAGCGCGAACGCACGCACCTCGGCGATCGGCCTGGGGCCATAGCGGCCCCGCGCGGTGTCGCCGACGTACAGGATCGGTTCGTGGGGCAAGAGATCGAGGACCGAACGTGCCACGGTGAGCCCGCCGACGCCACTGTCGAAGATGCCGATCGGTGCGTCCGCCATCAGGCCAGCGTAACGGCGACGTCGCGGTCTACCCCTGAGGTGGCGCTACGGGGGCAAAGGTGGCGTTCGGCCCCCACCTTTGTGCACGATGACCACGTGACGTGATCATCGTGCAGAGGAGTGGGTCGACGCAGGCGGGCCAGCGGCGTCGGGCGTCAGGCCCAGAGCTGGCCCTCGATGGATGACTCGGCGGCCTCGAGGTCGACGGCGTCGTAGACACCGGTTGAGAGGTACTTCCAGCCGCCGTCGCAGACAATGAACGCGATGTCAGCAGGGACGCCAGCTTTGACCGCCTTGGCGGCCATGCCGAGCGCGGCGTGCAGGATCGCGCCGGTCGATATTCCGGCGAAGATCCCCTCCTGGTCGAGCAGCTCGCGGGTGCGCCGAAC
>JAJAYM010000035.1 GCA_027117675.1 Actinomycetes bacterium
CCACGACACGATCCTTTCCCGGTTCCATCGTGCGAGGCACCGGAGACGTCAGTCTACCGAGGGCAGGAACGTCGCTGAGGGGTCGGCGCGGCCCAGCCAGCGCCTGGCGCTCTCGTACAGTGGGGTGATGGTGACCTGGGCTCCGGTGGCGATCGCGCTGGTCAGCGCCCTGGCGCTGGTCGGATGCACCGGCTCCGACCCGGAGGCCACACCTTCTCCGTCGGCGAGCCGTACCGTCGAAGCAGTCCCCTCGCCTGAGCCGCTGACGGCTGGCGAACGCGCTCAGCAGCTGACCGCACTCAGCCCCGAACAGTTCGGCGCCCGCTACCGACTGATCGGCAAGGGACCACGTCCGGACGCCATGGTGCGGATGCGCGCGAAGGGAGAGCGTTTCCGTCTCGACGTCACACGGGGGCGCAGCACAGCCGTTCTCGTCAGCGGGCCCCGCGGCGTGATTTCGTGCCAGATTCTGCAGCCGCCGAACGGTCGTGCCGACAAGGCCTGCTTCCTCGTCGCACAGTCACCGAGAACGCTGCCTGAACTCTTCGACCCTGAGGTTCAGCGCCTCTTCCGCAGCGCAACACGTGCCATCGCGGCCGGCGGCAAGCAGCTCACCGTCAAGAACGCAGGAGTGTGGCGGGCGCCAGGTGGTCTCGGGCCATCGGAGTGCTTCGTCGTCAAGGGCAAGGACGTCGACGACGGCACCTACTGCTACCTCTCGGCGCCCGCGCCAACCATCGGACTCTTGGCTCGCGCGGAGTTTGTCAGCGGAAAGCTCGAAATCCGTGACGTGAAGAAGGTTCGGCGCGAGGGTCTGTTCCGGCCGCCGGTGCGACCGACCCCGCTGCCCGCTGAGGGCTGAGTACTAACTGTCGGCAGATGGCGCGAGGCGGCTGTGGGCCACCGCGGAGTGCAACGCGCGGAGCGCCGAGCTTGCGGTCGATCCCCAGTTCGCGAGGTAGGAGTACTGCCACCACCACAGGGCCTCATCGGCCCGACCCGCCTTGAAGTGCGCCAACCCGTGGTAGAGATCGGCGGCAACGTCGGCGATGTCATCGGAGAGCCGCGACTGGACGATCTCGCCGTCCCGGATGTACGGGTCAAAGACCTCGACGTACTCGTCGGCACTCCCGATCAGCTCGGCGAGCCGCTCGCGGAGGCCGTCAGCGTCAGGGTCGACGCCGACGTCCGGCTCGTAGCGCTCACTCGGTACGACGTCGACGACAGCGCCCAACCGCCCACCGGCAAGCAGAAGTTGGGACACTTCAAGCAGCAGAATCGAGAGCGTGCCGCCGGGAAAGTCACCGCGGGCCACGGCGCCGAGCGCGATCAGGAAGCTCTCGATCTGGTCGGCGACGTCGACCGTGAACTCATCGACGTCGTCTGAAAGCCGCTTACCTGATGTTGCTGTCACCACTCACCTCGCTGCTCGTGGGGCGTCCGGTCTGAGGCCCGACATCCTTGTCTACACCTCGAGGCGGCGTCGCCCCTCGAAGGCTCGCCCGAGGGTGACCTCATCGGCGTACTCGAGGTCGCCGCCCACGGGAAGTCCACTGGCGAGCCGCGAGACCGTCAACTTCATCGGCTTGACGAGGCGGGCCAAGTAGGTAGCGGTCGCCTCACCTTCGATGTTGGGGTCGGTGGCCAAGATGAGCTCGATCACTGTGCCGTCGGCGAGGCGGGTCATCAGCTCTTTGACCCTGAGGTCGTCCGGGCCGATCCCTTCGATCGGGCTGATCGCGCCACCGAGCACGTGGTAGCGCCCACGGAACTCTCGCGTCCGCTCGACGGCGACGACGTCTTTGGGTTCTTCAACGACGCAGATGACCGTGAGGTCGCGACGTGTGTCTTGGCAGATGCGGCACTCTTCAGACTCGGCGACGTTGCCGCAGATGCTGCAGAACCGCACCTTCGCTTTGACCTCGAGGAGGACCTCGGCCAATCTGCGGACGTCCACCGGCTCGGCCGCGAGCAGATGGAAGGCGATCCGCTGGGCAGACTTCGGTCCGACGCCAGGCAACCGCCCTAGTTCGTCGATGAGATCTTGGACGATGCCTTCGTACATCGGTTACATCCCCGGAAGGCCGAGGCCGCCGAGCCCCTGGGCGAAGGGGCCCATGGCCTGCTGCTGCAAGGCGGCGGCCTGGTTCGACGCGTCACGGTAGGCGGCCAGAACCAGGTCGGCCAGCGTCTCGGTGTCGTCGGGGTCGAGGACTTCTGGCGCGATCGTGAGCCCTACCAATTCCCCGGCGCCCGTCACGGTGGCCTGTACGAGGCCGCCACCTGACGCGCCAGAGATGCGCTCATCGGCGAGCTGTTCTTGGGTAGCCGCCAGCTGGGCCTGCATCTGCTGCGCCTGTGCCAGCAACCCGGAAAGGTCCGGCATTCCCTCGGTCATCGTTGCTCCCGTCGTTGCTGCTGCCACTCTACGTCGACCCACAGACCACCATGCGGTGGCGGCGAGGCGTCAGGCGTGGTCGATCTCGCCGATCACGGTGCCGCCGAGCTGTTGGGCGATCAGCTCGGGACCGGCCAACCCGTCATCCTCGGCGTCAGCGTCATCGAGGGCGACCTCGTCGTCGTCGCCGTCGG
>JAJAYM010000036.1 GCA_027117675.1 Actinomycetes bacterium
CCGAGCAGAACCGGCAACGCTGCTATGCCCTCGTTGACGCATTCCTCGACCGGGTGGCGTTCCCCGCCGCCGACCCCCACCCCTAGGCCGGTAGCTCACTCCACCAGCCCGCCGCGCGAATCCCGGTTGGACGCCTACTCGACGCGCCGAATCATCGGCAAGGACGAGCGGCTGAAGAGGAAGGCCAACGTCACCGCGACCGCCGGCACTACGACCGCCAGCGTCGTCAACGAAGCCCAGGGGACGGTGACAGGAAGTGTCGCTGCCATGGCAGCCCCCGCTTGGACGTCCGCCAAACCAAGGTTGTCGGTGGTGGCGCCGATCGCGGCCACCCCGATCACCAGCCCGCCAGCGACGCCGAGAGCGGTTCCCAGCACCGAGATGACCGCAGCTTGGGACGCCGAGAGCCACCTCCGGGTTCTGGGTGACGCGCCAATCGCCGCGAGGGTCGCCAAGTCGGGACGCGAGTCTGCGGCGGCCAGGCCCGTTGCGGTGGCCGTGGCTGCCACGGCCAACAACACGGCCGCGGCTAGGACGATCAACAACGGAAGCGCAGTGCTGGGCTCGAAGGGGCGTCCGGCGACGACACTCCCGACATCAGTCAACTCAGCTACCGCTTCTCGGGCGCCGGCGACCTCGCTGTCCGTGGGTGCACGGGTCGTGATGATCGTGTAGCCCAAGTCGCGCGACTCCAAGCCCAGACTCGCCCTTGCCCCCTCAGAGAGGAGCACCTCAAACCGCGGCTGAGGGCCGACCTCCGAGCTTGCGGCGACGGTCGCAGGCAGCTGCACGACCTCACCGGTCTTGCGGTGCTCGAAGGTCATCAAGCCATCCTTCACGTATGCGCTTGCATACCAGGTGCCGACGACCACTCCTCCGTCAGCAAGCGTTGACGTCACTTCAGGGTCTGGCGCAGCACCCGTCAGCGCACGATACGTCTGTCCGTCGCCGAACATCCACGCTCGCCAGGGACTACCGAACGAGTACCCACAGCTGCCGGTCTCCTCAGTGAACACCGAGGGCTGGCATGGCTTTGCGTGCTGCTCCACCTTCCAGTCCGAGCACCGCTGGAACAAGCACGACGACTCGGGCAACCCCATCATCGGCACCGTCCGGTCCGTGGGTAGCGCTGCCTCGACCACCGAGACGTCATCGCCTGGCCATTGGCCTCGATTCACCGCGAGGGCCACGTAACCCTCCGGCACAGTGGACACGTAGTGACGCTCAGCGTTGGCGTTGTCGCTCGCCACCCAGATGCCCATGGCGGTTGCACCCGCGACCGCCGCGAGGACCGCTGACACCGCAGTGCCCGCACGAAGCCGGTTGCGCCCAGCATCACGAAGCGCGATACGGGGTGCCGTCGGCAGCCTGGCGGCGAAACCGGAGACTGCACCGACGATCCATGGCGCCATGGCCACCAGGCCAACCTCGCTGATGACTGCACCGAGCAGCAGCACCGTCATGTTTCCCGGCGTCGTCCCGAACACGGCGATGGCAAGACCAGCGATGAACGCCAGCGCCCCAGCGAGTGGCATGCCACGACGCGTGCTCAACGCGCCGCGGCGTCCGGCGAGTGCTGCGACAACGTCCTGCCGGGACGCCGCGCGCGCCGGCAGCCATGCTGCCGCCAGACCAGTGGCAGCGGTCACCAGCAGTACGAGAACCAGTTCAGGATGCAGGTCGGTGGCGAACAGCGCGGTACCCGCCAGGTTGCTGACGACGGGACGCAACAGTTGGAACGCGCCGATGCCCACCAGTAGCCCCGCGACACCGCCGGCCACCCCGAGCACCAGCCCACCGGAGAGCACCACCCGGCGCACCGCCCTGGCGTCACCACCGACGGCGGCGACCAACGCGAGGTCGCGTGTCTGGGATCGGCGTCCGATGGCGAAGGCCGGGCCCACCAGCAGGATCACCTGCAGCAGCCCCATGACCACGACAAGCCCGACCAACGCACCCGCTTCGGCGATCGCTTCATTTTCAGAGGGCGAGATCAGCGTCTCGTCGCACAGTTGTGCGCTGTGGGGCACCGCGTCGGTGCACGGATCAGGCGGGTTAGCCGCCACGGCGCGAGATATGACCCAGGCACCCTGCGCATTGAGCTGTTTCCACTGCTCGTAGTCGACGCCGCCCGGCACCTGAACGAGCCAGCCACTGCTCTCCGCGCCCTGTTGCTCGTTGGAGAACTCCAGGTGGTCAAAGGTTCCGATGTTGCCGATCACCTGCGACCAGTCGGAGCCGTACGGCAAACGAACGATGCCGACCACGGTGTAAGGGGCGTCCTTCACGGTAATCCCGTCGCCGGCGTCTACGACAAGTGTCTCGGCCAGATCTTCGGTGATGCCCACCTCGTCAGGTGCCGCGGGGGCATCGCCAGACACCTGCTGCACGAGACCGGCGGCCAGCGGGTCGGTGTAATCGAGCTCACGGATGGATGGGTAGTCACGTCGATCACCGGCGACGACGGGTGCGCCGAATCCCCCTCCCCAGCGGAACCTCGTCTGCAGCGAACGCGTTGCGTTCGGCACCAGCTTGTCGATCGACGCCGCCTCTGGGGCGAGTCGCTTGCCGATGAAGACCGACGCTTCAACCCCCGGCGGCGACTGGGCGATGGCTCGGTTCCCAGGCTGGCCGACGAAGGCGTCCGCTGCCGTACCGATCTGTGACGTCACCTGCTGTTCCGGCTCTAGCTGCAGAGTGCGAAATGCCACGACGCCGAAAACGATGGCAGCAACCGGCAGCGCAATCATCACTAAGACCAAGGCGCTGCGGCCCTTGTGGCTCCACGCCGCACGCCGCGCGATGCGCAGCGACGCCGCCCATCGGCTCATGCCCCGTGTCCATGGAGCAGCGCAGGCGTGCCGACCGGGCCGGACTGATCGACGGCAACGCCGTCGCGCAAGAACACGACGCGGTCAGCCCATGCGGCGTGCCGCGCTTCGTGCGTCACCAACAGGCAGGCTGCGCCTTCGTCGACCCGTGCCTTCAACAGCCGCATCACCTGCTCGCCGGTCGTGGAGTCGAGAGCGCCGGTGGGTTCGTCGGCCAAGATCAGCCGTCTTTCTCCGACCAATGCGCGCGCGATTGCGACCCGTTGTTGCTGGCCGCCCGACATGTCATCGGGGAAACGGTCCGCTATGTCAGCCATGCCGACAGAGTCGAGTGCGTCGCGGGCCGCCTTTCGTGCCTTCCCGGATCGGACGCCGTCGAGCTCGAGGGGAAGCATCACGTTCTCAACGGCGGTCAGTGAGGGGATCAGATTGAAGTCCTGGAAGACGTAGCCGACGTGTCGACGCCGCTCTGTTGCGAGCGCTGCTCGCGAAAGTGATGACAAGTCCGTCCCGTTGACGACGACCGAACCCGAGGTCGGCCGATCTAGTCCACCGGCCAGGTGCAACAGAGTCGACTTTCCAGAGCCGGACGGACCCATCACCGCCACGAGCTCGCCGGCGTCTACCTGAAGGTCGAGACCGCGGAGTGCGTGCACGGCTGCCTCACCTTCACCGTGTACGCGGCTGACATCACTCAGCGACAGCACGATCATCGGCCCACCCCCGTGGGGTCGATGACGTGACTCGCGGGCTGCGATGCGGCGTTCGTTGGCGTCGCTGGACGGATGGCCCTAGCCAGCCGCTCCCCGCAGTGGTCCAACCACCGCAGCTCTGCCTCGGCCTGGAACAGCAGGGCGTCCAGCGCGAGCATCCAGGCGAGCTCGGCATCGTCGGCATGCGACTTCAAACGGGTGTAGTTCTGCAGCGTGCGCATTGTCTCGCTGCGTTGCGTCTGCACCATTGCGGTGACGTCGACCCCCGGCACGGTGAGGGCGATCGCGAGTTTGATGGCCAGCTCGTCGCGGGGGGCAGAGTCTCGCGGGACCGGAGCGGCAAACCAGACGGCCACCTCGGCCCTCCCTTCGTCGGTGATGGAGTAGCGGTGGCGACCCTCGTTGTCGGTCTCCAGCGGCACCACAAGGGAGTCGCGCTCGAGGCGTCCGAGCGTGGTGTAGACCTGCCCGACGTTGAGGGGCCAGGTGACACCGGTGCGTTCCTCGAACTCCGCGCGCAGCTGGTAGCCGTACTTAGGGCCCTCCGAGAGCAGAGCCAGCAGTCCGTGTTTGATCGACATACCGCGTATGTATACCCGGTATCCATGACAGAGTCCAACACTTTGCTGCTCGCGGCGACCTCGAGGTGGCCAAAACGGGGCGGACGTGGCGGCCGAACGCCACGTTTGTGCACGATGACCACGTCACCTGGTCATCGTGCACCCCCGAGGGGCGTCGGCGCGGGGCGCGGGGTACGGGCCC
>JAJAYM010000037.1 GCA_027117675.1 Actinomycetes bacterium
AGCAGGTCGTCGGCTTCCCGGGGGGTGACCGCATCCAGGCCCGCCTCGGCCGCCGCCCGCTTACCGGCGCCGGCGGCGAAGAAGGCCGCCCACTCGGCGAGCTCGGGGGCAGCCTGGCCGAGCAGGTCCCATGCGCTGCGCGGGCCACGGCGTCCGGTCGGGCGAGCACGGGTGGCCAGTACCGCAGCCGCGGCCCGGAGCGCCGCCAGGTGGGCGACGGCATAGCGCCGGCTGGCCCGGGGTTCGAGCACTGCCTCGGTGAGACCGCGGTTGGCAGCAGCGAGCAGGTCGAGGACTCCGACCGAAGAGCCCCTGGGGGTTCGGCTGACCCCAGTGGTACGTGGGGTGGTGCGTCGGGCGGTGGCGTGGTCGATGGACATGGGGGTATCCCTTCGTGCTGTCAGTCGTAGATCGCGTGCAGGGACCAGTGCTTGAGATCCCGGTCTGGGTTCGGCTCATCGCTACGGTCTTCGACCACCCTGCAGAGGTCGAAGACTCCGGTCTGTGCCCCTCGGCACGCCTCAACCCGCCAGAGCCATCGCTCGGGGTCAAGCACCTCGCCGGAGCCGGAGGTGGATTGCGGTGCAGCGCGACGCCACCACGCACCCGTCTCGACCCAGTGCGCCAACACCGCTCCGACGACGTAGCGCCGGCCGCGCCACCGGAAGGCGAGTGGTGCTGTGCTGTCACTGGCCACGGGGGTCAACGACTCAATCGACTCGTCGATCCGTCGCATAGTTCACACCTTCCGCATGAGTTCCGGTCGACCCGCATGAGTTCCGGTCGGCGGAGTGGCGAGGGTCGAGGTCACCACCCCGCCGACCGGTTCGGGTCTCCGGGAGGGGTCCGAGCGGTCCTCGAGGGTCGAGATCGAGGTCTGGAAACTCCCGGTATTCGAACGTGTGTTCGAATAACTCCAGTAAACCGCTCCTGGCGGCTGGGGTCAAGCCCCTGTTTTCACAGTGGACGCCGGTGAGTCTGAACGGTGCCGAACTGCACCTCCTGCCTCACTCGGGACACGAGCCCCAATGCCGCGCCCCAGCGCTCGTCAACGACCTGCTCAACCTCTTCTTGTCGCGCGAGCATCCACCTGCATGAGCACCGGCGTCGACGAAAACGCTGCCCTCTACTGTCGAGCCATGCCCAGGCCAGAGCCGAACGCCGCACTCGGCGGCGCCGCGCCAACCCCGGCCCTGGTGACAATGCACATCTGGACCGTTCCCACGTCCGGCATCGTTCCCGCGGTGGCTCGACTCAGCGTCGACCGATTCCGGCTGCGCGGATACCCCGGGCTCACCTTCGCCAAGCTCATGGGCACAGGTAGCGGAAAGACCTTCGCGCCTCAGGACGCCGACCCGCGTCGCTGGGCCCTGCTCACCTGCTGGGACACCCAGGACGCCGCCACCACGTTCGAGTACTCACGCGTCATCCGAGGCTGGGACACCGCAGCTAGCGAACGCCTCCGGATCACCATGCGGCCGCTCGCGAGCATGGGCCGCTGGTCGAAGCGGCAGCCGTTCGGTTCCACAGCCCCGACCAAGCCGGACGCCGGAGGCCCGATCGCCGCAATCACCCGAGCCCGCATTCGGCCGAGCCAGCTTCCGGCTTTCTGGCGAGCAGTACCTGATGTCGCCACAGAGTTGTCGCAGACCGACGGGCTGATCTGGTCCAAAGGCATCGGTGAAGCGCCCATCGGACTGCAGGGAACCTTCAGCATCTGGCGCGACGTACCCGCACTCCGACGCTTCGCTTATGAGAGTCCCGCGCACCAGAAGGCCATCACCCGAACCCGTGAGACCCGGTGGTTCTCCGAAGAGCTCTTCGCCCGCTTCCACGTCCTGGCCGTCGACGGCACCATTGACGGTGCCCCGCTCGAGGTGACGTGATGGCCGAGCTGATCCCGCTGGTCTTCACCAGCGGCTGGGCCAGTGGCATCAACCCCTACCTCGTGGTCCTGTTGACCGGCATCGCCGGTCGGCTCGGCGACGTCCCCGTACCAGATGCGCTGATGCGCACCGACGTCCTGGTGGCCGCCGCAGTACTCACAGCTATCGACTTCGTCGTCGACAAGACCGCCTACCTCGACTCGACCTGGGATGCCGTCAACACCGCGATCCGTCCGACAGCAGGCGTGGCGCTCGCGTTGCTGATTTCCGGCGACGCGTCGACATTGCAGCAGGCGGTGCTCGCCGGCCTGGGTGGAACGACGGCCCTAGCAGCGCACCTGACCAAGACAGGTACCCGCGTAGCCGTCAACACGTCGCCTGAGCCGGTGAGCAACATCGTCGTCAGCTTGCTCGAAGACGTCGCCGTTTTCGTCGTGACACTGTTGGCGTTCATCGCTCCATGGCTGGCGGCCGCGATTGCGCAGGTTCTGCTGGTACTCGGTATCTTGGTGGTTGTCCTCTGCTGGAAAGCGATCGCCCGATACCGTCGCTCCCGACAACGACACCGGGCAGCTGAGGAACCATGAGTCTTCGTACGTACACCGGCCCGGCCCCTTCCGACTCGGTGGCGCCGGTAGCGGTCGGTCTCGGCTGGTTTCTCGCTGTGGCAACGATTGCGCTGCACATCGCGTTTCCGTTAGTTGCCGACGACCAACAGGCGACTCTTGCTGCGTACAGCGTCGCCATCTTCTTCCTCGCCTCGGTCACCCATGCCACCGCCTACCACCGCTGGCGCGGCTTTTTGATCGTCGGCCTCGCGCTGCCGGCCATCGGCTGGGGCGCCGAACGAGTCGGCTCGACTACCGGCATCCCGTTCGGTGAGTACGAGTACACCGATGCGCTCGGGCCGTTGCTGGGAGGAGTTCCGGTCGTCGTCCCGCTCGCCTGGGCGATGATGGGCTACCCCGCTTACGTCGCGGCGGCCACCGTGGTGGCGCGGGCACGTTGGTTGGTTCCGGTCGTGACGGCATGGTCGCTGATGGCGTGGGACTTTTTCCTTGACCCGATGATGGTCGAGCTCGGGGCGTGGCAATGGGTGACGACATCGCCGGACCTTCCCGGGATCCCCGGCATTCCATTGGTGAACTACGTAGGGTGGTTCGGCGTCGGGCTGGTGATCGGGCTCGTCCTACTGGCGATACCCGCACGTCGCGCGTCCCGTGCCCAGCCGGCGACGTTGTATCTGTGGGTGTACGCCTCGTCGGTGTTGGCGAGTGCAGTGTTCTTCGACCGACCAGGACCCGCCATTGTCGGCGGCGTCGCCCTGAGCCTGGTCGCTCTGCCCTACGCCTTGCGGCTCTGGGTCGACCGCGGATGAGCGCCGGTCGCAAGATCGCCAAAGTCGCGGTCGCGAGCGGATCGGCATTGGCGCTCGCGGGCGCGGCACACAGCTGGTGGAACCTTCGCCGGCTGCGCGTGCTGCCGCGGGAAGTCCAGCCACATGCACAACGCGTGTCCGTCCTCGTTCCTGCGCGAGATGAGGCGTCGGCGATAGGGCACTGTCTGACCTCTTTGCGCGCCCAGGTTGACGTTCTGGACCTTGAGATCCTGGTGCTCGATGATCGTTCCAGCGACGGCACGGCTGACGTGGTGGCACATCATCTCGGCGACCACCGCGTGCGCGTGATCGCCGGCGTCGGTGAACCACCCGCAGGATGGCTTGGCAAGACCTGGGCGTGCCACAGACTGTCCGAGAGGGCGACTGGTCGCGTGCTGGTCTTCGTCGATGCCGACGTCACCTTGGCCCCTGATGCGCTACGCCGGATTCTCGCGCTGTTGGAGTCGGGCGTGGTCGACGCCGTCAGCCCCTATCCCCGACAGCTCGCCGGGACGTGGCCCGAGCGGATCATCCAGCCTCTGTTGCAGTGGTCGTGGTCGACGCTGCTTCCCCTCGGGCTGGCCGAGCACAGTCCGCACACCTCTTTGGTGGCAGCCAACGGCCAGCTGCTGGCGATCACCCGCGACGCATACGACTCCATCGGCGGGCATGCTGCCGTCCGCGGTGAGGTGCTCGACGACGTTGCGCTCTTTAAGCAGCTCAAGCGGGCCGGACGCCGAGGTGCGCTCGCCGACGGAACCGACGTCGCCACTTGCCGGATGTATGAGGGCTGGCGTGACCTGCGCGATGGTTACTGCAAGTCGCTCTGGTCGGCCACCGGCTCGCCGGCCGGGGCGACCGCTCTCGTCGCACTGTTGACGCTGACCTACCTGGTGCCGCCGGTCGCTGCCCTGTTTGGGTCACGCGTCGGAGCGGTCGGCTACGCCGGTGCGGTGAGCGGACGCGCCCTGGTGGCGCACCGCGTCAGCGGGAGGGTGTGGCCCGACTCGCTGCTGCACCCGGCGTCCATCCTGGCGTTCGGCTACCTGACAGCGCGCTCGTGGACCGGCCGCAGCCGCGGCACTCTCACCTGGAAGTCCCGCCCCCTCCCCTAAAACCTCCAAGAACGACGCATTCACCCGCTCTGGCGGTACAAGTACCGCACTCATCGACCAGTCGCCTATCGAGTGACGTGACCACCCCTGGGGGGCGGCGAAGTCACTCGGTATCGATGGCGACAACCTGGAAGGTGGTCAGCGTCGCGTCGGCGGCGTAGCGGATCTGGGTGCCGTCGGCCATCGCGTCGCGCAGCCCCTCGACAGCCGCCGACGTGATGCGCTCTCCGGGAGCGAGCACCGGGATCCCCGGTGGGTACGGGGCGACGAGCTCGGCCGACACCTTGCCGATCGCCTGCTGAGCTGACACCGTCTCGTGCGCAGCGAAGTACGCGTCCCGAGGTGAGAGGACGACGTCCGGCTCTACCGTCCATGAGATCGATGGCAGCACCGGACGCGGTTCGGCCCGCTGTCGCGCTACCGACGCAATGACGCCGTCAACGAACTGGTCCACCGAGCCCTGGTCGTCGTTGATCGAGATGATCGGCACGATGGTGTCGCGGTCGGCCAGTTCGACGGGCATTCCTAGTGCGATCAGGTCCTCTTCGACTGCGAGCCCAGTAGCCCCTGTTCCCGAGACGTTGATCGCGAGCTTGACTCGGTCGACGATCACCGAGCGGTCGACGACATCATCGAGCAGAACCAGTCCGGAAACCTCGCGCACCCGGTCGCGCGCATGGTCGACGATTCGGATGAGGTGGCCGAGCAGCCGTTCACCGTGACGCTCCATCAACGCCCTGGCTGCGTCAGCGCTCGCGGCGATCGTGCCGGACGGACTGGTGGTGGCCGTCGCGTCGAAGGCGCGGTCAAGCCGGTGCGCGTCAATGCGTCCCGTGCGCGCCAGCACCAAGGCAGCCTGTGTGTAGGCAGGCAGCGTCTTGTGTGCGCTGGTGACCAACGCGTCCGCACCTGCCTGGATCGCATGCCGGGGCAAGTCAGGATGGAAGCCGAAATAGGCACCCCACGCTTGGTCGACGACAAGCGGGATGCCATGAGCATGCGCGGCCTCGGCGTGAGCGGCAACATCGGAGACCGTCCCCACATAGGTCGGCTCGACGAGGAAGACCGCCTTGGCTTCAGGGTGTGTAGCCAGCGCATCGCGCACTCGCTGCACAGGTACGTGCGTGGGCAGTCCCGTCGTTGGGTCAACGTCGGGGCGCACCCACACCGGCGTAACCCCTGCCAACACCATGCCGAGCAATAGCGAACGGTGCAGCGTACGCGTGACGACCACCGCGTCTCCGGGACGGCAGAGCGCCAACATCAGCGTCTGGTTGCCGTGCGTAGAGCCACCGACCGAGATCCGTCCCCAGTCGGCGCCCCAGGCGGTGGCAAGACGCCGGTCCGCCTCGGCGATCGCGCCGGTCTGCTGACGGATAGTGTCCACGCCGCCGTAAAGCGGTATGTCGTCGCGCACTACTGTGCCGACGAGGTCGAGACGCTGCTTGTGTCCTGGCGTCCCGAACGGCACCGGACCACTCGCCCGATACGTCAGCCAGCCGTCGAGCAGCGGTGCATCGTCGCGCAGTTCGAGGGGATCGTCCGGGTTGGTCATGCTGGCGACCCTAGCCACCCGTACGCTCCGCAGGTGGCTTCAGTGGTGGTGATCGGCGCAGGCATGGGCGGAATGGCAGCTGCCGCACGCCTGTCCGCCCAGGGGCACGTTGTGACGGTCGTCGAGCAGTCCGGACGCCCGGGCGGCAAGGTCGAGACGTACCGACGCGAAGGTTTCGCCTTCGACACCGGCCCCTCACTATTGACGCTGCCAGCGGTGTACCGCGACCTCTTCCTCAAGACCCCGGTGCGCCGCAAGGGGGCGTCCCTGGAGGACAACGTCGACCTGCAGGGGCTCGACCCTGCCTTCGGCTATCGCTGGGCGGACGGCGTCAGCGCCGTGTTGCCAGGGAGTAACAGCAACCGGGTTGCCGCAGCACTGGGCGAGGCGCTCGGTGGCACAGCGGAAGCCGACTGGAAACTGTTCAGCAGGAGGTCGGCCGACCTCTGGGCGGCTACCCGGGTGCCCTTCCTCGAATCACCACTGACCGGACCCCGCGACCTGCTGCCGCACCTGCGCAGGTGGAAAAACCTGCGGACGGTCGCACCGTGGAAAACGCTGCGTGGGCTCGGGAATCAGTATTTCGACGACCCTCGGCTCGTCACCCTGCTCGACCGCTACGCGACGTATACCGGCTCCGACCCGCGCCGCGCGCCAGCCGCGCTGGCTGTCATCCCGTTCGTCGAGCAGCCCTTTGGGGCCTGGCACATCGGCGGAGGCATCGGTCAGCTGGCCGAAGCGCTTTACCAGCGGTGCCTCGCGCGCGACATCACCTTCCGGTTCGACACCGATGTTGCGCGCCTTGACACTGATGGCGGACGCGTAAGCGGAGCGACGCTGGCATCCGGGGAACGCGTCAACGCCGACGTCGTGGTGTCCGACGCCGACGCGCGGCACCTTTATACCGATCTGCTCGACGACACTCGGGGGCGCGCTCCGCTACGGCGGCTTCAGAAGGCGACGCCGTCGCTCGCCGGCTTCGTGATGCTGCTCGCCGTACGGGGACGCACTCCAGGGCTGCAGCACCACAACGTGCTCTTCCCGGCCGACTACGACGCAGAGTTCGACGCGATCTTTGGACGGGCGCCCCGTCCGGTCGACGACCCCACCATTTATATGTGCGCACCAAACGAC
>JAJAYM010000038.1 GCA_027117675.1 Actinomycetes bacterium
ACGTCGATGTCAGGATGACCACGACGACCTTCGACCGCGTCATTCTGCACTAGGGGTGAGGTAATTTGACGCGTCAACGACCGGTGCCAACGAGTGGCGTGCGGTGACAATGCGGCTGCGACCTGGTAACTCCCGTGACGTCGCAACGTTCACCCGCCACATCAACGCCGAGAGCCAGTGGCTGCGCGGCGAAGACACCTGGCAGGAGGATGAGCTAGCCGCGATTCTGATCAGCGCGACTGGCGAACCCGACGACTACGAGCAGGTACCTCGAGGTCAATGGCGAGGTAGTGGCAGCGATCCACGTGCACCTCAGTGAGCCGTTCACCAAAGGAACGCTTCACCTTGCCCTCCCACCAGGACCCGACCGTGCCGATCACGCTCGCACTCTCATCGACGCGGCGGCGCGCATTGTGCAGAGCAGTCCCCACACTCCCGCCGATGCTGATCTGCAGCTGGACGTGGCACGCGATGACACCGAGCTGCTTGCCGTCCTCGACGAGATCGGCTTCCGCGTGGTGCAGAAGGAGACCATCCTCGAGGTCGACATCCTCGATGCACCAGCTCCGTCGTGGCCGGCGAGTATCCAGGTGTCCACGTTCAGCGTGACGCGCGACCTCAAGGACGGTTACGAGGTGATTCGCGAGTGCTTCGTTTCCAAACTGGGTGGCTGGCACCTCGCGTGGAACGACTACGAATACAGCGTGCAGAACGACCCAACCGCCCTGCCTGGACTATCGGTCATCGCGCGTGACACGGTGGGGCCGATCGCTGTGGCATTGAACTTCATGGACACCACCAAACCGAACACCGGACTGACCGGACTCGTCGCCGTGCGTATTCGTCGTCGCAATCAAGGCCTTGGTCGCGCGCTGCTCCTTGAGACTTTCGATCGCTTTCGCGGCAGGGGTTGGTCACACGCCCGACTGGCCACCGTCCTGGGGATGGATCTCGACGACAACAACTACTCGCTGTACACGGGGGTGGGGATGCGTCCCGTGTACGACAACCTCGTCCTCGCGCGAGGTCTCAGGTAGCCATGCGCCTCAGCATCCGGCCTGGAGCGCTCAGCGATGCAACCGCGCTCACAGACCTCGCCAACGATCACCACGAGGCATTCACCGGCGAGCCACTGTGGAGTGTGGAGGAGATCAGGGCGCTTCTCGTCACAGCCACGGCTGACCCGACACGCGATGATCGCTTTGTCGAACGAGATGGCGTCCCTGTTGCTGGGTTTCACACCCGTTTTTACGAACCCTTCGACGTCGGACGCATCGACCTCGCAGTGCCGCTGCAGGACGAACGAGCGGCCGTTGTCGAGATGTTGGTGGACGCGGCCCTTCGCGTGCTCCGCGCGCGTTCGTCCAAAGACGATGCAATCGCGCAGGCGACGGTCCCCACTGAGGACGCCGAGCTCATCGACTGTCTACAAGGGCGAGGATTCGCGATCACGGGGCGCCTATGGCTCCTGGAGATCCCCGCCGAAGGCGTCACCCGCGTGCCACCCTCCCCAAGCATCGATGTCAGCACTCTTGATGTGCTGCAACATCTCAGCGATGGGTTCGAAATTCTTGAGCAGTCGTTCCCCACGCCAGGCAGCAACTGGCACCTGCCGCGAGACGACTACGAGCACATGATGCGCAACGACCCAACGGCCCTCGCCGGACTCTCGCTCATCGCCCATGAGGGAGCCCGGCCAGTCGGCGTGTGCATCAACTTCCTCGACACCATGCGGCCCCAAGCTGGGCACATCGGAATGCTCGGTGTCGCTCGCTCAGCCCGACGCCGCGGTATTGCGCGGGCGCTCTTCACTGAGTCGTTGGCTCGCTTCGCCGAGCGAGGATGGACGCACGGTCGACTCACCACCATTTCTCCGGTTGACGGCAAGGGCGGCGAAGATGCCGCGGGCTTCTTCCGCTCAGTGGGAATGCAGACCGTCTACGACCACGACATCCTCGCTCGACCCCTCGTCACTCAGCACCCTGTCACTCGTACCCTTGGGACTCGTCACTGATTCTCTGCGCAGCGCGAATCGGTCAGGTGCGCCGTCCAGGACGCCGCCGCCGGGGTCGTCCTCGCCGAGGCTGCTTCGCACCGGATCGTGATCGGGACGCAAGATGTCGCGCACCACAAGCCCGGCGAACGCCAAGGTCGCGGCGATGTGCACGGCAATCGCCGCCCAGTAGTACGTCTCTGGCAACCCTCGTTCAGGACTCACCTGCCAGATGATGTACCACCACACAGCGAAGAAGTAGACGACCTCGGCGGCCTGCCACCACAAGAAGTCGCGCCACCTGGGTCGTGCGAGCACCGCAAGAGGAATCAGCCAGACGATGAACTGCGGTGAGTAGACCTTGTTCGAGAGCACGAAAGCAGCGACAGTGAGAAACGCCACCTGGTGGAAACGAGGACGCCGTGGCGCCGCGAGGATGAGCAGGCCGATCCCCGCGCAGAGCGCGACCAGCACACCGGCTGCCCACAGGTTGAGCTGCTCAATCGGCGGGTTGATATCGAAGGCGTCGCGCAACACCAGCCAGGGTGATCCGAAGTCTGCACCTCTCTCGGTCGAGAACCGATAGAAGTGAGCCCAGCCGTCGAACCTGGAAATCATGATCGGGAGGTTGGCCGCCAGCCACATGAGCGCAGCACTACCTAAGGCGAGAAACCAGTAGCGCAACCGTCCGGCTCGAATGCAGAGAAAAAGCAGGGGCCCCAGGAGGAGCAGCGGATACAACTTGAACGAACCCCCAAGGCCAAGCAACAGTCCGGCTAAGACCGGATACCGCCGAGCCCAGGCCAGGAGAGCAAGTGCGGTAACCGCCACCGCCCATAGATCCCAGTTGATCGTCGAGGCCAAAATCATGCCGGGCGCAACCGCCACCATGGCCGCGTCCCAGGGGCGTCGCCGTACCGTGAGCGCCGTCGCCCACACCGTCACAGCCAACAGCAGGGCGATGACGATCGCATTGATCGTGTAGTAGGCGCGCGCCCGCGTGTCAGGTTCCCAGCTGTCCGAGATCGGAACCCCGAGTGCGTACATCACGGCTCCGGTGAGCACCGGGTACTCAATCTCGCTATCACCGGTGGTCGCCGGGTCCTCGACATAGGGGAGCACGCCCTCATCGATGCCGCGTCCCCAGTACAGGTGGACGATGTCGCTATAGCAGCCACGGCTGAATGTCTCGTGCCCGTTTCCCCATGCTTTCGTACTGCACGGTGAGTCGATCGCGGCACCGAGCGCCGACGCCAGGATGGCCAGCAGCAAGACGATGCGAAGGGGCGTCCACCAGGAACGGGTGGCAATGGCGCGGCGTCCGATCGGACCACCGATCACGGTGCTGGCCCCCGCGACCATCGGATCGTCCCGAGTCGGCAGGACGAAGTCGTCAGAGGCGCGCACGGTCGCCATTGTGCCGTGTCAGGCGTTGATCGTGAGCCAGCGCAGCGCCGTCGTTACGGGTTTGCACCCCCACCGCCGTCTCCCTCACTGGGGCTCGGGGTCGCCGATGTCGGGCTTGGTTCCGCTGTCGTCTTGGAAGGCTTCGGACTCGCCGACGACGTCGTCGGGCTGGGCTTCGGGGTCGCGGAATTCGACGTCGGCGACGAAGTTGGAGAGGGTGCCGCCGTGGTCGGCAATGGCGTCGGACTCGTCGACGGAATGGGCCGCCCCGGGAAGGTCAGCACCTCTTGCCCAACGAGCGCGGCCGAGGTGTAGGCGGTCCAGATCTGGGTTGGGTATCCGCCGCCGGTGAACGGGTCCTGTCCGGCAACGCCGTTGAGTGGGGCGGTTGGGTCGCCCTGATACTCGCGGTGGAACGCGACTGCCGTGACGAGCTGCGGTGTGTAGCCGACGAACCACGCCGTCTCGCCCTCATGGTTACCGGTCTTACCAGCCGCTGGTCTCCCCAGGTTGGCTGCCGTCACACCCGTCCCGCTCGTGACCACCTGCGCGAGGTCGTAGGTCACCTCGTTCGCGATGTCGGCCGGGAAAGCCCGCTCTTGCGCCGACTCAGCCTCGTAGAGGACGGCGCCGTCAGCGTCGGTGACCTTCTCGACCGAGTAGGGCTCGGTGCGCATTCCCTCATTGGCAAAGGTTCCGTACGCGCTCGCCATCGCAAGGGGGGAGTACGCGGCCTTACCCAAGGTGACGCGCGGGTCGTCAGCGGAGAGGTTGGCGACATCAAGGCCAGCCTTGCCGGCCGACTTGGCAACCTCGGCGGGCCCCATTTGCTGCGTGAGATCGACGAATGCGGTGTTGACCGACTGCTCGGTGGCGTACTCCAACGAGATCGCTTCGCCGAAACTTTGGTCACCTTGATTGTTGACCGACTTGGGGTCGCCCTCGAGATAAAAGGGAGAGTTGCCGTTGAAGGTACTGGCCAAGCTGTATCCGTTCTGCAGGGCCGCAGCCACGGTGAACGCCTTCATCGTCGAACCAACCGGGACGGGGGCGATGGCATTGTTGAACTGGCTCTTCTCCCAGTTCTTGCCTGCGTACATGGCAACGATGGCACCGGTGCGCGGGTCAACCGAGACCATGCCGAGCTTCACGCCATCGTTGGGCGGAGGCGGAAATCCCTCGGTCGCTGCGGTCTGCGCGGCATCTTGTGCTTGCTCGTCGAAGGTCGTCTTGACGCGAAGTCCACCGCCGTCGATTTCGTCCTTGCTGAAGCCAAGCTGTCTGAGCTCGTCGCGCACGACGTCCAGCAGAAAACCGGTTTGTCCCTCGTAGTTGTTCAACGCCTTGGGGTCTTTGATCTCGGGCAGCCGCTTGATGGCGGCCGCATCCGCCTCATCGAGCCACCCCTGTTCGACCATGCCAGGGATGACGTAGTCGAGGGTGCGCGTCTCAAGGGCTTGCTTGGCCGCCTTCCCCTCCTCAGGGTCGTAGCTGCTGGGGGCCCGGATCACGGCGGCGAGGACAGCCCCCTCGGCTTTGCTGAGATCGTCGACGTCCTTACCGAAGTAGGCCTGGCTGGCCGCCTGGATGCCGTACGCGCCGCGTCCGAAGTAGATGGTGTTCAGGTAGGCCTCGAGGACCTGCTCTTTGGTCTGGCTGCGCGAGAGTTTGATCGCCAAGATCGCCTCCTTGACCTTGCGGGTCAGGGTGCGCTCCTGTGTCAGGTAGGCGTTCCTCGCGTACTGCTGGGTGATCGTCGAGGCACCCTGGGTGTCGCCGCCACGGATGTTGTTCCACAACGCCCGAGCGATACCCACTGGTGAGATTCCCTCGTTCTCGTAGAAGCCGCGGTCTTCAGCAGCAAGAACCGCCAGTTCGACGTGGTCGGGAATCTGATCCAGCGTCACGATCTCACGGTTCACTTCCGCGTACCGCCCGATCACCGCTTCGCCGTCGTCGAAATAGACCACTGACGTCTCAGCCGTTGCCAACTCGTTCGGTTCCGGCACGTCGATCAAGAGGTACAGCGCAACGAAAGCGGCACCGAGTGCGGCGACGCCTAGCGCCCCAAGCCCAAGAATCTGGCGCCACGACGGCATGAACCGACGCCAGCCCGATCGCGCACGGCGCGGGTAGTCGATGCGCACACTGACCTCTCGATGGACTGTGGGTGGATGCGAACCCGCCAACCGTGCCGAGGTTCGTCCCCAGTCTGACGGAGCCGGCGGTGCGGTCGTTCCCCACCCCGCCAACGCGGTGTGTCAATCAGATGACCGGGTCACCCCGCTG
>JAJAYM010000039.1 GCA_027117675.1 Actinomycetes bacterium
AGTCGAGGCCACGCGTCACGAGTTCGTGGACGCCTGGCCGCGCGTTGCCCACGTTGGGTGGCGTACTTGGATGTCCGCTAAGCCATGAGGCGGCCGCGCATCGTCGCTGCCGGGTGCCTAGTCACGCGGCAGGGGATCGACGGTACTGAAGTGCTGCTTGTCCACCGCCCGCGCTACAACGACTGGTCACTGCCGAAGGGAAAGGCCGAAGATGGCGAGCATGTGACGCAAACCGCCGTCCGCGAAGTTCACGAGGAAACCGGACTTGTCGTGGTGCTTCGCCGTCCGCTCCCCATGCAGACATACCTAGTGGACGGCGTGCCGAAGGATGTCCACTACTGGCGCGCCCTCGTCGCGCAGGAGGCAGAGTTCGTTCCCAGTGACGAGGTCAACAAGATCAGGTGGTTGTCGGTAGAGGAAGCTGCGCGTCGGGTCAGCCGACCCGACGACGCTCTGCTCGTCAATCTCGCCGACGAGCCGCCGGGCACTCCTTTCCTCGTCCTCCGGCACGGCAACGCCGTCAAGCGCGTCGACTGGTCAGGTGACGCCGTCGATCGACCGCTGGACGCATCAGGCGCTGCTCAGGCCGATGTCCTGGTTGGCCGCCTAATGGCCTACGGCGTTGAGCGCGTCCACTCCTCCGCTGCCCGGCGCTGCTCAGACACGGTCCGGCCCTACTCACTGGCGGCGGGCGTCCCACTCGCCGCGGAGCCGGCGTTGTCTGAGGCCGGGTATCGGTCGGCGCCCGATGCCGCTCTCGAGCGAGCCGGTGACCTCCTGGCCGACGGCTGGTGCACACACGAGGCAGCGGTGCTGTGCGGCCATCGCCCCTACCTTCCGGCGCTCGTCGACCATCTGGTCGAGCTCTGCCCAGGGGCACCATCGGCCGATCCGTGGGACCACCCACTGCCGGACACCATGCCCACGGCGTCCATGACGGTGCTGCACGTACACCAGGACGAACGGACTGGCCAGCCGGTGACGGTGGCCCTGGAGCACCACCCCCGCTGACCCCGCCCCCTCCCGTTTCCAAGAACGACGCATTCACCCGCTCTGGTGACACAAACTCCGCATCCACGCTGTGGAAAACCGGTCGGTGGGCTGGATGTCGCGACGTGCCGAGGCTGGGCGCTGAGACATGCGACCCTCGCCATGAGTGCGGCGAATGTTGAGCCAATGCGGGTGAACGCGTCGTTCTTGGAGCCAGAGGGGTGCCGGGCGGCTCGGGTGTTCATCGGACGCGCCGATGTTCACCGTCCGTTCACCTTCAAGACGGTAATCGGTCACCGGCGCTTCCCACACTCGACAAGCGCGGGTCATAATCCGTTCACCTGCTGGCCCCTGGACGGTCATCGTCCCTCCCTAGCGTCGCCTCGACAGCAGTCAGAAGTTCCCTCGAACGGAAGGTCCATGCACGTGAAGCGCACCCATCTGCGCCGGGTTATTGCACCGGCAGCAACAGTCGCGGCGTTGGCCCTGACCCTGGCCGCCTGCGGCGGCGACGACGGCACCACCGATGACACTGCTTCTGGACTCAGCGGTTCAGTGTTGATCGACGGATCGAGCACTGTCGGCCCGATGGCCGAGGTGGCCAACGAGTTATTCGGCGAGTCGAACCCGGACGTCAAGGTGACGGTCGGAGAGTCTGGTACCGGCGGTGGCTTCGAGAAGTTCTGCGCCGGCGAGACCGACATCAGCACCGCCTCTCGTCCCATCGAGGAAGATGAGGCCGCAATCTGCGAGGAGAACGGCATCACCTTCCAGGAGCTGGTGATCGCCAACGATGCCCTCACCCTGGTGATCAACCCAGACAACGACTGGGCTACCTGCCTCACCGTCGAGCAGCTCAAGACCATCTGGGAGCCGAAGGCCGAAGGCACGATCACCAACTGGAATCAGGTCGACCCGTCCTTCCCCAACGAAGAACTCACCCTCTTCGGTGCCGGTACGGACTCAGGAACCTTCGACTACTTCACCGATGCGATCAACGGCGAAGAAGGCGCGAGCCGCACCGACTACTCCCCGACCGAGAACGACAACAACACCGTGACTGGGGTCAAGGGAAGCGTCGGCGGACTCGGCTACTTCGGCTACTCGTACTACGAGCAGAACAGCGACAGCCTGACCGCAGTGCAGGTCGACAACGGTGATGGCTGCGTGGCACCAAGCCCAGAGACGGTCGCCGACGGTACCTACCAACCACTCTCACGAGAGCTGTACATGTACCCATCCATTGAGAGCGCTGCCGACAACGCCGCAGCCAAGGCATTTACCGAGTTCTTCGCCGAGAACGACGCCGAGATCGCAGAGGCTGCGCTGTTCATCGCCCTCAACGACGAGCAGAGTTCACTACTTGACTCCGAGTTGGCTGACTTCCAGTCCGCGGTGGACGCGGTCTGAGCGTGAGCGCACCTCCGTCGACACTCGTCGACAAACACGCTGTTGCCGCAGGGGCCGAAGGGTTCCTGCGGCAACAGCGTGCGCGGAACGGCGAGAAGGCAGTCTTCGTCGTTCTGTTGCTCGCAGCGTTGGTGTCGGTGGCTACCACGGTGGGCATCGTCATTTCGCTCTTCGTTCCTGCCTTTCAATTCTTCGATGAAGTCCCGATTACCGACTTTCTGTTCGGCGCCAACTGGAGCCCCACCTTCGCCAACCCACAGTTCGGCGTCTGGCCTCTGATCGTCGGAACACTGCTGATAACCGTCATTGCCAGCACCGTCGCCTTACCACTTGGGCTCGGCTCCGCCGTCTACCTCTCGGAGTACGCTAAGGACCGTGAGCGCCGGGCCCTCAAGCCTGCACTTGAAGTTCTGGCCGGCATCCCCACTGTGATCTACGGCTTCTTCGCGCTCACGCTGGTGACGCCGTTGCTCCGCTGGATCATCCCCGGTGACGGCGAAGTGCCGCAGATTTACAACGCCCTTTCCGCCGGCCTCGTCATGGGAATCATGATCATCCCCACCATCGCCTCACTCTCCGAGGACGCGATGTCGGCCGTACCCAGCGGACTACGCCAGGGTGCGTTTGCGCTTGGCAGCAACCGGCGCCAGGTATCCACCCGCGTCGTCGTTCCGGCTGCACTCTCGGGGATCACGGCCGCCTTCGTCCTGGGAATTTCACGCGCCATAGGCGAAACCATGATCGTCGTCATGGCAGCCGGCCTACAACCGAACACCTCATGGAACCCGCTTGAGATCCACCAAACGATGACGGCCTTCATCGCCGCAACGGCAGCCGGTGACATCGCAACAGGAACGGTGGTCTACAAGACGATCTTCGCTGTCGGTGCACTGCTTTTCGTTATGACCTTCGTCATGAACATGATCAGCATCCGTCTGGTGCGCAAGTACCGCGAGGTGTACGAGTGACGATCACCGCGCCTCCGACCTCGCCCCCATCGCCCGTGGATCCACCCCTGCTGAAGGCCACGGGCGAACCGCTTCGCGAGCGGGCCTTCAAATGGATGCTCTGGTTCTGTATGGCGGTCGGCCTCATCACTCTGGTCGTTCTGATCACCTACGTTCTGATCAAAGGCTGGGGCCGTCTCGACTCGCGGCTCATCCAGAACATGCCGTCATCGGTCCTCCCTGAGACGGCGGGAGCTCAGTCGGCGATCACCGGAACGCTGTGGCTGATGACGTTCACCGCGATCTGGTCGCTGCCGACCGGCATTCTGGCCGCCATCTACCTCGAGGAGTACGCCGACCCCAACCGTTGGTACAACCGCGCGATCGAGATCAACGTCCTCAACCTCGCTGCCGTCCCGTCGATCGTCTTCGGCATTCTCGGTCTCGCCTTCATCTCGCGCGGCCTTGGCTTCGGTCCAACGGTCCTGACCGGATCGATCACCCTCGCCTTGCTTGTCCTCCCCATTGTCGTGATCGCCAGTCGCGAGGCCATCCGAGCTGTCCCGCAGTCGATCCGAGCCGGATCCCTTGCGCTCGGTGCCACCCATTGGCAGACCATCTATCGGCAGGTGCTGCCAGCCGCGATCCCAGGCATCGCCACCGGCGCCATCCTGGCCCTATCCCGCGCCATCGGTGAGGCCGCGCCGCTACTGATGTTGGGCGTCTCGTTCGTGCGTTTCAACCCCGACGGCCTGATGAGCACTTTCACCGCCCTCCCGGTGCAGATCTACAACTGGACCACCGAGGCGAGGCCGGAGTACACCGATCTCGCAGCTGCGGCCAGCGTCGTGCTGCTGGTTTTACTCCTGGCCATGAACTCGGTCGCCATCTACATCCGCAACAAGACCCAGAGGCGGTGGTAGCTCAATGAGCGACCCGAACGGCTCCCCGAGCCCCCCAGCAACCAGTAGCGTGTTCACCACCGGCACACGTATTCGCGTCCACGAGTCGCCAGCAGGAGCCATGACCGAGTCAACACCTGATCAGCCCGTCTCCGTCGCTTCTGCGTCCGCTGGTGTGTCTGACGGCGAGGACGCAGACCGTGCGTATGAGTCGGTGATCACGACGCGTGACCTCTCGGTCTTCTACGGCAGCTACCAGGCTGTCCGCGAAGTCGACATGAACTTCGGCAAGAACCGAATCACCGCGATGATCGGCCCGTCCGGCTGCGGCAAGTCGACGGTCCTGCGCTGCTTCAACCGAATGAATGACCTCATCGCCGGAGCTCGCGTCGAAGGAACCATCACGTACCACGGACAAGACGTGTACGCCCCTGATGTCGACACCATCGAGGTGCGTCGCCGCGTCGGCATGGTGTTCCAGAAGCCCAACCCCTTTCCGAAGTCGATCTACGACAACGTCGCCTACGGCCCCAGAGTCAACGGTTGGAAGGTGCAATCGATGGACGACGTCGTCGAGGAAGCCTTGACCCGCGCGGCTCTCTGGGACGAGGTCAAGGACAAGCTGAAAGAAAGTGCGCTCGCGCTGTCGGGCGGACAGCAGCAGCGTCTCTGCATCGCGCGGTGCATCGCCGTGCAGCCCGACGTGATCTTGATGGACGAGCCCTGCGCCTCACTCGACCCCATCGCCACGTCGAAGATCGAAGACCTCATGCGAGAACTCGCCGACGACTACACGATCATCATCGTGACGCACAACATGCAGCAAGCCGCGCGCGTCTCCGATCGCACCGCCTTCTTCACCGCTGACGTCGACGATGACGGCGTCCGCCATGGTCGCCTCGTTGAGATGGACTGGACCAAGAAGATCTTCACCAACCCATCCGACCCACGCACCGAGGGTTACATCTCCGGTCGCTTCGGCTGATCACCGTCGGCAAGTCGCGGAGCGTGTGCCGCTGAGCCGATGGCTGCGACCAGCGTTGGAACCGCTACCACCGTTGTGAGATCGGGCGCCAGCAACCCGATGCTCTCGGTGAGGTACTCCCACACTGTGAAGAACAGAACCGGAAGTCCGCCAGCGATACTGCCGAGGATTCGCTGAGAACTAACTCGGCGAGCCATTGGAACGATTGCCGCCATTGACGCTCCGGCGATGACACCGAGGAGTAGCCCAAGTCCCGCGCCCACTCCCACGAAGAGAACCAGGCCGAAGAGCGACAACGCCGCGCCGCCGAGAACTGACGTGAAAATCGACAACGCCGCGATCATGATGAAGTACAAGGTTCCAGCGGCAAGCCCGAACGGCGCCGTCGTCCGCCATGCACGCCACACCCGGCGCGGAAATCCTGTCGTCATCGGGGCCGGCTCAGCGTTCGAATCAGGCGCAGTCGACGCAGTGGGTGGACCAGAACCGTGCCTCGAGTCTGGCGGCGGCGATCGGCTTCCCACAGGTATCGCAGACGCCGTAGGTGCCGTCGAGCACCTTGGCCTCGGCACGTTCGATCTCCGCAAGCGTGACTTGGAGGCCGTCGTGCGCAGCGACTTGGGTGATCCGCTCGACGGCGATGCTGGTGCCGTCACCGATCCGCTTGCCGAATGAGATACCGACCGTGTCGGCTGCCGGCGCAGCGAGCTGGTCGAGCTCGGCCGTCACTTCGGCGCGCTTCGCACGCAGTTGGGTCAGCGGATCGGTCACAAAGTGACGGTACCTTAGGGCATACCGGGCCCGGTGGTGCTGCACCCACCCTCCGGCGCCTAGGCTCACACTTACACCGAGCTAGGGAGTCCCATGCGTTCGCTTCGCACCAGTGCCGCCGTCCTTGTCGCTTCGTTGGCCGTCGTGCTGACCGGTTGCGGTGGCGATGAAGCCGACCCAGCCGCCGGAGACACCACGCCGACTGCGGAGAGCTCGACGACTCCTGAGGCCACTCCCGACGACTCGGCGTCGACAACACCGGACGAGACTGAGACCACCGACGCAGCTAACGTCGGCGCCTTCCCCGAGGTTGAGGGCTTCACGTACACCGAGCTTCCCGGTGCCGCCTTCAAGAGTCTGAACGCGACGCTGAAGGGCACCCCACAGATTGAAGGGGTGGAGGCCAAACTCGTCGAGAAGAACGGGGATGAAGCCGGCCTCGTGATGCGCATGGCTATCGACCCAGCGGCAGCGAGCACGGCCGGCTTCGAGGAGGGCTTCTTGCCGGGGTTCGCTGGCGGGTTCGCCGGAACCGATGCCGCCCCCAAGTACGAGGACATCAACGGGACCAAGGTCGTCACGATCGGCAGCCCAGACGCAAACGGAACCGCCTACGCCTGGCTCGAGGGTTCGCTCGCCACAATTATTGTCTTCCAGGATGCCGGCGACGCCGAAGAGTTCGCGCAAGGAGCCCTCGCCTAACCCCTTCGGGTGCAACGTCACGTTCCTTACGTGTCACGAACGAATCGCTGTAGTCATTCAGGTAGAGCGGCCGCCGTCTCCGTCCATGAGTACCGCGTTCACTTCGTCACACGAACGCAACGTGACGTTGCACCCCCAAAGGGTGTGCGACGATGCGCGCGTGAGCTTCGTGACGACCTCCGACCGCATTCTGGATGCGCTTGCTGACGCCGGTGTCACCACCGTGTTTGGGCTCCCCGGCGTGCATAACCTGCCGTTCTGGCACGACCTCGACGAGACAGACACCCACCCCGGCGGCGTCCGCGTCATCACCGTCCGCCACGAACAGACCGCCGCCTACGCAGCCGACGGCCTCGCCCGCGCCACCGGCGGCCTCGGCGTTGCGCTCGTCACCTCCGGCCCGGGAGCCGCCAACACGTTGGCCGCGTTCGGTGAGGCAGCCGCCAGCGGCGTGCCGCTGATCGTGATTGCCAGCGACGTCCCCGAACACCTGCGCGACCGCGGACGCGTCCGCGGACTTCTCCACGAGTCGCCCGCCCAACGCGCAAGGTTCGCCACTCTGGGCAAAGCAGTCCTCCAGCCGGTGACGCCAGATGCCGCGGTCGCCGCGGTCGCCGAGGCGATCGCCACCGCGATGAGTCACCCGCGCGGACCGGTCTACCTAGGCGTCCCGGCCGACGTCCTCGGCGCCGAAGCCCCGGTGGCGCCAACGGCACGCGTCAGACCACCACCGGAACCAACCACGGCCGCCATCGGCGCCGCGGTCGAGCTGTTGCAGCGCTCTCGGCGACCGGCCCTCTGGATCGGCGGCGGCGCCGCGGCATCGGGGGCCGAGGTCGACACGCTCGCCTGGCGTTTGGGCTCGCCGGTCTTCACCACCTACGCGGCGCGGGGCGTCTTGCCGCTTGGCCACCCGCTGCTCGTTGACGCGCCCCCGATGGAACCGCGCGCCCGAGCGGTTCTCGCCGATGCCGACCTGCTGCTCGTGCTCGGTTCTGCACTCGACGGCATGACGACAGCGAACTGGTCGCTCCCGCGTCCAACCCACGTGATCGACGTCAATCTCGTGCCGAGTGGATCTCTAGCCCCTGACGTCACCGTCGTCGCCGACGTCGCCGCATTCGTCGATGCCGTGGCGCTGCGGCTGAGTGCCCGCGAGCCGTGGGCCGACTCGCCCTTTCGGATCCGCGACGCCATCCGAGCCGACACCGCAGCTGACCCCCGTACCAGCGAAGCCGCCGCCGTCCTCGACGCCGTCGAGCGCACCTGGCCCCCTGGCAACCCGGTCGTCTGCGACATGGCCGTTGCCGGCTACTGGGTGGGCGGTTACGCCGCCGTGCACGGCCCGCGCCAGCTGCTCTACCCGGTCGGGTGGGGAACGCTGGGATACGGGTTGCCGGCCGCACTCGGCGTCGCCGCTTCCGGGACGCCAACGCTCGCCGTCGTTGGCGACGGCGGGCTGGCGATGGCATTCGGCGAGTTAGCCACTCTGGTACAAGAGAACCTTCCCGTCACCGTTCTGGTCGTCGCCGATGGCGGATACGGGATGCTCCGCTTTGACCAGCAGCGGGGCGGCCATCCCGAGCGCGGCGTCGACCTTAAAGCTCCGAACTGGACAGCGCTCGGTGCCGCATTCGGACTACCGGTCGAGACACCAGCCACCGCCGACGACCTCAGGGACGCCATAGCGCGGTCAGCCGTATCCGGCACACCTCGCATCGTCGTGTACGAAGCCGCCCTCTTTCCGCCGCGCTCCACGTCACCGCGCTGGGTCGACCAGGACCACTAGCAGCACGCAAGCAGAGCAGGGCGGCGCTCACAGCCGGTGACAACGGGTCGCCCATTCGACCGAACTTCACCTCCTGGACTGTCCGGAGTCACTCAGCGCAGGCATGCTCAGAGAATCGTTCCAGCCTGGGGGAGGGCACCTCGCCATGCACGTTCTGTTCCAACCGCCGCGCGCCGGTGCGGGTCGTCGCGTCGTGTCAGTCATCGCCCTGGCCACCGTTACGGCACTCGCCGGATCCCTGGCCGGATCCCTGGCCGGCACGCCAGCCACCGGTACACCGGCCGCCAGCCCGCCCACCTCCAGCCCGCCCGTCGCGGATCGACTCGACGCCCCCGCGCTCCTCTCCCGGCCCAACGGTGGAAAGGTCGAGCTCGGACGCAACATGTCCTGGGGCACGCTGCCGGCAGTCGACTCGCCGCTGTGCCACCCCAGACGTCCGCTTTGCGTGCATTGGACCGATGCCGGCGTCCACGCGGTCCCGGACGCCGACGGCGACAGCGACGGTGTCCCCGACCAGGCTGAGCAAACCCTGGCGGCCGTCAACACGAGTTGGGCGACCATCGTCGGAAATCTCGGCTTCCGGGCGCCGCTGCCCGACGGCCGCTCACCGGTCAACGGCGGCGACAACCGGTTCGACGTCTACCTCGCCGACACCGGTAGGGCCGACCTCGCCGGGTACACCTCGTCCGACGATCCGCACCTGGCCAAGGGCTCGAACTACCAGTTTCGCGACGCGTCCGCCTTCATCGTGCTCGACAACGACTACCGATCCGGCCAGTTCGCTGGCGCCACATCCGTTGAGTACCTGAAGGTCTCGGCGGCCCACGAGTTCTTCCACGCCGTCCAGTTCGCCTACGACCACCGCGAGGACATCTGGATGACCGAGGGAACGGCAGCTTGGGTGGAGGACGAGGTCTTCACCGCCGTCAATCTCAACCGCAGCTTCTTGAAGCACAGCGCCCTCACCGCGCCGGCACGCCGCTCGACTTCGGACGCCAGGGCCACCAGTACGGGTCGTGGCTTTTCTTCCGCTACTTGTCCGAGCGGTTCGGGAAGAAGTTCATCGCGACCATCTGGCGGCTTGCCGACGACAGCTCGCGACAGATCAGCCGCAGCGACCTCAAGACCTACTCAATGCGCGCCATCCGCCGGGCCGTCGCACGTCAGGGTCGCGACTTCACCAAGGTGTTCGCCGACTTCGCCCGGATCAATCTCAAGCCAAGCAAGGGCTACCGCGAGGGCGCCGCCTACCCGGTCCCGTTCTCCCCACGCCTCGCGCTCGGCCCACGGGGAGAGGACACCGGCTGGCTGGGGGCGCCGGTCGACCACCTGGCGGCCTCCTACGTCACCTTTGTCCCAGCCGACGACGCTCCCCCTGGCCGCCGGCTACAAATCCGCATCGACGGCCCGCCCCGCGGGTTCTCGCCGGCAGCGCGAGTCGTCGTACGGTTCGAGTCCGGTCGCTCGAAGGCGGTCACCGTCAAGCTAAGCAAACAGGGCAACGGCCAAGTCCGCGTCGCGTTCGGCCGAGGCAGCGTCGCTACCATCGACGTGGCCATGATCAACGCGAGCACCCGCTACGACGGATGCTTCAAGCGGCAGACGTCCTACGCCTGCGCAGGCGCCCCCAAGGACGACGCTCGCCTCTTCAAGGTGCGCGCCCGCGTCCTCTGACGACCAACCTCTCCGG
>JAJAYM010000040.1 GCA_027117675.1 Actinomycetes bacterium
CCCGCGGTCCAGGCGCTTGCCGCCCGGAAGGGCACGATCTATGCCGGTGGGCAGTTCCGGACTGTCACGGACGCCAGCGGCACGACGACCTACCAACGCCACCACATCATGAGCTTTGACGCTGTCACCGGCGCGATGCGGCCCTTCGCCCCGCGGTTCAACGGGCCGGTGTGGGCGATCGAACCGCGCGGGCAGGCGGTCTTCGTCGGAGGGGCGTTCACCGCGGTCAATGGCGTGCCGCGCCAGGGGCTGGTCAAGCTCAACGCCGTCAGCGGTGAGGTGATCCGGACCTTCGCGCCACCCTTTACGACCGGGGGCGTCACCGAGGTCCAGATGGCGCGCGGCCAGCTGATCGTCGGCGGCACCTTTCCTGCCAAGCTTCGAGCGTTCGATCCGGCAACAGGACGGGGTAACGACTACCTCAACCTCGCGATCGCGGGATCGGTGGCGGCCAATGCCGGAGACACCGAGGTCTACCGATTCGCCATCAGTTCAGACGAGCGCAGGCTGGTGGCGGTCGGTAACTTCACCACTGTCGACGGCGCGGAACGCTGGCGGGCCTTCATGCTGAACCTCCGAAGGGGGGAGGCTCGGCTGAGCGCGTGGTCATACCCGCCGCTGATACGTAGGTGCGACTCCACCTTCACCACCGACTACCTGCGCGATGTGGACTTCTCTCCGGACGGGTCGTACTTTGTCATGGTCGCCGCCGGATCAGTGCCTCAAGAGGGTGGCGTCGGTACCGACATCTGCGATGCAGCTGCGCGCTTCGAAACAGCCGTCACCGCCCCGACCCAGCCAACCTGGATCAACTACACCGGTGGCGACACGCTGCACTCGGTGGCCGTCACCGGTGCGGCGGTCTATGTCCAGGGACATCAGCGCTGGCTGGACAACCCCGACGGTGACAACACCGCTGGCACTGGCGCGGTCGAGCGTGAGGGGATCGGCGCGATCGACCCGACCACCGGTCTGGCGCTGCCCTGGAACCCCGGCAAGACCCGGGGGATCGGCGGCAAAGACCTCCTCGCGACGCCGTCCGGGCTCTGGGTGGCCAGCGACGGAGCGCTGTTCAACGGTGAACGACGGGCCCGCATCGCCTTCTGCCCGCTGTAGGTGACCGGACGCGACCATAGAGTTCGCTCATGCCAGCGCACGAGACGATTCCTGCTCTGCTGATCGCAGCCGCCGACCGTGACCCGGACGGTACCTGGCTACGCACCGACGAGGGCACGCTGACCTTTGCTGGCGCCGCTGCCCAGGTGGCCCAGCTCGCTGAGCGTCTCCGCTCGGAGGGGATCGATGCTGGCGACCGTGTCGTCCTGGTCGCTGCCACGACTCCGCCCTACCTGTTGTGCTGGCTGGCACTCAGCTGTCTTGGGGCCGTGACTGTCCCCACCGACCCGGCTGGCACCACCAGCGAGCTCAACGGGCTCATCGACCAGGTGCAGCCGAAAGCAGTGATCGGCGAAACCGCCAGGGCCACGTTGACCATCGACGCGCTAGTCGGCGACTGGACGCGTCCGGTCGCCCACGTCGAGCAGCTGCCAACGCGGGTCGCCCCAGACGACCTGGCCGTACTCATCCCGACGTCCGGCACCACGGGACGGTCCAAGCTCGTGATGCAGACCCACCGCGCGTACGCCTGGGCGGGGGAAGGGTTTCCCTACTGGTTGGGGCTCACCGCCGACGACCGATTGATGACGTCGCTGCCGCTCTTCCACATCAACGCCCCCGCTTACTCAGTGCTCGGCTCGCTCGCCGGTGGTGCTGGGTTGGTGCTGCTGCCGCGGTTCTCCGCCAGCGGGTTCCTCGACGCCGCCAGCAGGCATGGCGCGACGCAATTCAACGCGATCGGCGCGATGCTGGAGATCCTCATGCGTCAGCCACCGAGATCAGGCGACGCCGACACGAGCCTGCGGCTCTGCTACACGGGCCCATCGCCGACGCGCGAGTTCCAGGAGGCGTTCGAAAGCCGGTTCGGACTGCGCATCGTCTGTGGCTACGGGCTTTCGGAGTCGCCGTACGCGCTCATCTGGCGCCACGGGTCGCGGCCGTTCGGTTCGCTGGGGTCACCGCGCCAGCACCCCACTCTTGGGGTCGTCTACGAGGTGCGCGTCGTCGACGACGCTGGGCAAGATGCTGTGCAGGGACAGACCGGTGAGCTGTTGCTGCGCAACCGGGTCGTCACCCCTGGCTACTGGGGGATGCCGGACGAGACCGCGGCGACCGTGGTCGATGGATGGCTGCACACCGGTGACCTCGTGACCGTGGACGGCGATGACACCTACACGTTCGTCGCGCGCAAGAAAGAGGTGCTGCGCCGGCGCGGCCAGAACCTGGCACCGGCTGAGGTGGAGGAGGCGATTGCCTCGCATCCTGATGTGCTCGGGGTCGCTGTCGTCGGCGTGCCGTCGGAGTTGACCGAGGACGAGGTGAAGGCCTTTGTCGTGATCGTGCCGGGTGCTCCCCCCGACTTTGCTGAGCTAAGAGTCTGGGCCGCGTCGCGGCTGTCGGCCTTCAAGGTCCCGCGCTTCTGGCAGGCTGTCGACGCACTGCCAAGGACGGCGACCTCGCGGGTCGCCAAGCACAGACTCCCGACGGGTCATCCACCGGACGAGTACGACGCCGAGTTCAGCGAAGATGACGGCCATCAGCCCGACAGCGAAGGACGGACCATGACCAGGTATCCGACATCGATCGGAACAGCGGACGCCACGTCGATCCATGTTGTCGGGCAGAACCTCGCGGACGACCTGATGGGCAAGGTCGGGTTCGCCGAGCTCGCCTTTTGGTTGGTGGCGTTGCGGCGTCCGACGTCCGGCGAGCTGCGCGTTTTTGAGTCGGTGCTCGTGGCCTTGGCCGACCATGGTCTGACGCCTAGCGCCCTAGCGGCTCGGCTGACCCTGACGGGTGCGCCGGAGTCGGTTCAGGGCGCGTTGGCTGCTGGGCTGCTGGGTGGTGGCTCGCGGTTCCTCGGTGTCACCGAAGACACCGGACGCTTCCTGAGCGGCACGCTTGGCGCCCTCGAGGCGTCCGGCTCGCCACTGCCTGAGTCCGATCAGGGATGGGACGCCATCGCCCTTGAGGCGGTTCGGTCGCAGCGGGATGCCGGCTCCCTCGTTCCTGGGCTTGGGCACACGCTGCACAAGGACGGCGACCCCAGGACGCCGGTGCTCTTCGCGATCGCCACCGACGAAGGGCTCTTCGGTCCACACCTTCAGCTCTTCGAAGCGGTGGGGCGGGTCCACCCCGAGGTGCTCGGACGCACGCTGCCGCTGAACGGAGCCGGTGCGTGCGGTGCCGCGCTCTGTGACTTGGGGCTGCCGGCCGAGATCTTGCGTGGGTTTGTGCTGTTGGCTCGCGCTGCGGGTCTGCTCGGCCACCTGGCGTAAGAAATGCGCGACCCGGTCGGGCTCAACCTCTACGCACAGGTAGAGCGCGAAACGGACTACCGACCCGTCAGCGGGGGGCCAGAGCGGTCATGACGCGCTCGGCATTGTCGAGCGCAGCTGCGGCGTCGATGTCATCGGCGACCGTCTCTGGATCCCAGTTCAGATCGAGGAAGACTTCGGTCACGCCAGCAGCGCCGAGCGCCGCGAGGTCAGCGCGAATCTGTTCGGCACTGCCGTGCAGCGGCGTGCGGTCGACAGGAGCTCTCGAATCAAGTCGCACGACCCCGCGCGTGACGAAGCGCAAGTCAGCAGGGTCACGTCCCGCCTCGACCGCGGCCGACCGCACTAGGTCGATCGACTGCGCGATCGTGGTCAGGTCGGTGCGGCTGCTGCTGATCCAGCCGTCAGCGATTCGGCCGATGCGTCGCAGGGCGACGTCGGCGGCACCCCCCATCAGCAGTGGGGGATGCGGCTGCTGGATCGGCTTGGGCTCGACGCGGCTCAGCGGCACGTCGTAGAACTCACCGTGGAACTCCACCTCTGACTGTGTCCAGATCGACTTCAAACAAGACACGAACTCTCCGGCTCGGGCACCACGCCTCGCCATCGGGACGCCAACAGCCTCGAACTCTTGCGCCGCCCAGCCAAGGCCGAGCCCGACGTCCAGGCGCCCGCTGGACACGATGTCGACGGTGGTCAGCGCTTTCGACAAGACGATGGGCGAGTAGAACGGGAGGTTCACGACGGCGGTGCCGAGTCGGATGCGCGACGTGCAGCCGGCGACGTAGGCCAGTGCGCTGACCGGGTCCAGGACGCCGTGGTAGACCGCGCCCCAGTTCTCGTCGACCGGGTGCAGCAGCCGCTGGAATGACCAGAGCGAGGCGTAGCCCAGCTCTTCGGCACGGACGGCGACGTGTCGCAGGCTCTGCGGCGTCGCCCAGGCACCGGAGACCGGCAGCCCCAGGCCGAGGAGGGGAGCGGTCACTACTCGTCCAGCTGGCGGCCGCCGAAGTACATCAGCGGGTCGCTGAGCAGCTCTACGCCGATGCCGTCCGGGTCGCGGAAGTACATCGACTCTGGGATGCCGTGGTCGGGACCCATGTACTCGACGCCAGCGGCGTCAAGGCGAACGCGCAACTCGTCCCATCGGTCACGCGACACTGAGATCGCCACGTGCTGGACGGCTCCGATCGACTCAACTCCGGGCTCGAGCCCGAGTCCGGGGAAGTCGAAGAAGCCGAGCAAGGTTTTGTTGCCAACGTCGAAGAAGAAGTGTGACGAACCCGGGGAGTCGCGGTTCTCGGTCAGCTCGACGAGTGGAAAGCCAAGCAATCCCTGGTAAAACTCGATGGTCTGCTCGACGTCAGAACATATGAGCGCGGCGTGGTGGATGCCGCGACCGTTGGACGGTGGCCGGTCTGCGGCGGGTTTGGTGTAGCGCTCACGCAGCTCAGCGCGGCGGGCCTGGAGCGCGATCAACTCTGCGTCGGTCGGCATGGTGACTCCTGAACGAGATCGGCAGCCGGGCTGGTGTCCTCCATCAGCACCGCCGTTTCGCAAACCCTAGCCTGGCGGCTCCCCACCTTCATCTCGGCATCCGGCGGTCGCAGTAATGCGCTCGCGAGCACATTCGCCGAAAGTCGTGTCTGCGAGGTTCCTCAGGCGGCGTGCTTTGCCTGTTGCAGGGCGGCGCTGATCTCCTGGACGCCGGGGAACGTGACGTTGGTCGCTGACACCCAGCGCCAAGCGATCCGACCTTCGGCGTCCACGATGAAGACCGACCGGCGCAGCCCGAACGCGCCGACGACGCCGTACGCGCGAGCGACGCTCTTGTCGATGTCGGACAGCAGCGGCATCTTCAACCGCCTGCCGTCAGCGAATGCCTGGTGGGACGTCACACTCTGGGGAGCAATGCCCCACACCTGGGCCTCAAATCGGTGGAGGTCACCCAAGTTGTCGGAGTAAGCGCACATCTGCCGCGTGCACACCAGGCGCTCATCGCCGGGGTAGAAGGCGAGCACCACTGGCCGTCCGCTTCGTCCGCTGAGTGTGAACGTCTGCTCCGACGACTGGAACCAGCCGGGCAACGTGAAGTCCGGCGCTGGTGCGCCGACGAGCAATGCCACGCCGTCTCCTCAGGTAGAGTTGCTTGATCGCGTCAGGCTGCTCGTGCAGCCGTCACAGGTCTTTCGACGCGAAGCGGTACGCAGATTCGCCAATGCGTTCTGGTTCACCCATTCGGACTAATGTCCGCGGAATCAGTCGTCCGGGCCGATGCGACGTCCGCGCTTGATCTCGCCCCGTCTCTTCTTCTCGCTGCTGCG
>JAJAYM010000041.1 GCA_027117675.1 Actinomycetes bacterium
CCAGATCAACAACGTGCTGGTCTTTCCCTGAATCTTCAAAGGCGCCCTTGAGGTCGGTGCCACCGAGATCACCAAGGGAATGAAGCTGGCGGCGGCCAACGCCCTGGCGAAGGTCGTCGGGGACGACGTCGCTTTCGATCACGTGATCCCCAGCGTCTTCGACCAGCGGGTGGCACCGTCGGTCGCGGAGGCAGTCAGCAAGGCAGCGCGCGAAGAAGGTGTCCTGCGGCGCGAGCGCTGACCGGAGCTCATGTGAGCGCTAGGTACATCTTGGGCCGTGAAACGCCCCCGATGTGTACCTAGCGCTCACCCAAGTGAGGGGAGGTGGCTGGATCGGTGAGGGGCTGATCTGGGTCGGTGATGTCAGCCACCTGCGCGTGGAGCGCCACCACCGCCTCGTCGGCGTCCACCGCGATCGCGGTGTTGTTGACGCCGGCTCCGAGAGTGATCGTGCGTCCGGAAAGCCGTGCGTCGGCGATCACCGGTAGAGCGGACTTGGCGCCGAAGGGGGTGATGGTGCCGCGGGGGTAGCCGGTGACGGCCAGGGCCTCATCGGCGTCAGGCATCGAGAGGCGGTTGACGCCGAGGAGCGACCGCAGCTTGGGCCAGCTGATCACCCGGTCACCAGGCACCAGCACGAAGACGAAGTCGCCTTCGCCGCGGCGAACGACCATGGTTTTGACGACATCGATCGGCTCGACGCCGCGCGCGACAGCTGCTTCAGCGAGGCTGCGAACCGAACCGTGACGAATGACCCGGTAAGCGAGTCCAAGTTGGTCTGCGTCAACAGCGCCCGGTGGTTGAGTGGGGTCAGTCACAGCGATGCAGGTACGACCTCGGCAACCAGGCGGGCGAAGGCGTCGATGTCGTCCTCGGTGGTGTCCCACGAGCACATCCAGCGGACCTCGCTGCGGGCTTCGTCCCAGGCGTAGAAGGGGTATGCCTCCTGAAGCTTGGCGATCGCTTGCTGAGGAAGGACTGCGAAGACCCCGTTGGCCTGCACCTTCTGAGTGATCGTGACCCCGGGGATCCCCACGACAGCCTCGTGCAGTCGTTGGGCCATGGCGTTGGCGTGCGCCGCATTGTGTCGCCAGAGGTCGTTCTCGAAGAGCGCCAGAAACTGCACCGAGATAAACCGCATCTTGCTCGACAGCTGCATCCCTTGCTTGCGAATGAAGGGCGTGTTCTCGGCGAGCTCAGGACGGAAGTAGACAACTGCTTCACCACCCATGAGTCCGTTCTTGGTTCCGCCGAACGAGAGGACGTCGACACCGGCGTCCGCAGTGGTCTCGCGGATCTCAACGCCCAGCGAGACCGCAGCGTTGGAGATCCGAGCGCCGTCCATGTGCAAGTGCATGTCGAGCTCATGCGTCGTGTCGGCAATCGCCTTGACCTCGTCGATGGAGTAGAGCGTGCCGAGCTCGGTCGACTGCGTGATGGAGACAACCTTCGGCTGGACGTGGTGGACGTCGCCGCGGCCGATGTACGCATCGCGGATCATCGTCGGTGTGAGTTTTCCGTCTGGCGTCGGCACATCCCAGAGCTTGCTGCCGAGGAAGCGCTCTGGGGCGCCGCACTCGTCCCAGTTGATGTGGGAGTTCTGGCTGCAGATGACGTTCTGCCATGGCCGCAGCAGCGACTGCAGGGCAGTGACGTTGGCACCGGTGCCGTTGAAGACGAAGAACACCTCGACCTGCTCGCCGAGGAGCGCGCGGAACCGTTCGACGGTCTCAGCCGTGTACGGATCGTCGCCGTATGAGACGACATGACCGACGTTGACCTCGGCCATCTTCGCGAGGACGTCAGGGTGGACGCCGGCGTAGTTGTCGCTGGCAAAGCCCCTTGGGTGGGTGTTGGACTGGCTCACGAGGGTCCCCCGGAGTAGAGGCGAATGCGTTGTCCGTTCATCTTGGCGCCAGCGGGGGAGGAGAGGTACACCAGGGCGTCGGCGATCTCTTCCGCTGGGACGAACGCGCCCCAGTCCTTGTCGGGATTCTTCTCGCGCATGGCAGGCGTCAGGATTGCCGGAACGACGACGACGTTGGCGGTGGCCGTCGTGCCCTTGAATCCGTTCGCCAACGCCAGGACGATCGCCTCAGAGGCAGCCTTGGCCGTTGCGTAGGCGGCGTTCTTGCTGGTGGGTGCTTGGGCTTCCTTCGCGGAAATGATCGCGAACCGCCCCTGGTCGGAGGCGGTTAGCTGCTCGGCGAAGGCGCGCGCAACGTGCACCGTGGTGCGCACGAGTAGGTCGTGCAGCCACTCCCAGTCCTCCAGCGGTTGCTCCTGGAGCGGAGTGCCGCCACGCCAGCCACCGACCAGGTGCCAAACGACGTCGACAGGAGTAGCGGATGTAGCTTCGACAGCGAAAGCGCTGACCGCCTCGGCGTCGAGAAGGTCGACGGCGTGGGCGCTCTCGACCCAGTCGCTGAACTCGGCGGCCAGCGCGTCTAGGCGGTCTTGGGCGACGTCGACAAGCACGAGGCGAGCACCGGCAGCACCGGCGGCCGCCACGACTGACGGACCCAGCCCGCCGCCCGCACCCGTGACGAGAACGCGCCGCCCAGCTAGTGATGTCATGCTGCAGCCCCATTCGTTGACTCGATCGTACTCAGCAGCCTGGCGCCCAGCGACTGGTAGAACATGCTCAGCGGGAACTCGTCCGGGGCGACGAGGGCGACCCAGGCTTTGTGGTCGGACTCGTCACGTCCGACACGTGCCTCCGGCGTCCACTGTGATGCGAGGTTCGGCTGCACGTACTTGCTCACAAGGTCGTGCGCGGCGATCCAGTAGCGAACCTTTGAGCTGCTGATACCGGTGCGATAGAGCGCCTCGATCTCCAGACGTAGCTCGTTGACGCCATCGGAGAGCCGTCCCCAGTCGATGCTGAGCGTGTTGTTGCGCCACGTCAGGATGCCCCTGCTGTGCAGGGCGCCAAAGAGCACCTGGCCGGCGAGACCGTCGTAGTTGCGGACTCGACCTCCGGTCAGTGGGAAGCGAAAGAGTCGGTCGAAAAGGACGCCGTACTGCACGTACTCAGCGAACGGAAAGTCGGCGGTAATCTCGCCGACTTGGTGGAATGCGGCGAGGTCGCACCTCAGTTCCTCCAGCGAGTACATCCAGAACGGAAGCCGCTGCCGAATCATGAACGGGTCGAAGGGCAGTTCGCCGTGGCTGTGTGCACGGTCATGGATGAGGTCCCAGAGCTCGAACATGTCGCGGGTCATCGGTTCACTCGCGAGCAGTGCGGAGATGGCCGGCGGCAGCTGCAAGCCGGTGATGTCGACAGCTTCGCCGACCACGCGCTGGTAGCGGGCCGCCTCGCGGTCGCAGAAGATGCCGCCGAAGGTGTTGGCGGCCTCACCGACCACGCTCACCGTCTCGGGGAAGAAAACCGCGCACTCACTGTCGTACCCGGAAGTGTTGTCGACGAGGTGGACGGGCACGAACTTGTCGTTGGCGAACTCGGTGGCCTCGAGCTCAGCGATCCAGGCCGGCCAGGGAACGCGAACGATGAGTGCCTCGAAACCGACGTCGAGCGAGCCGTTCGGGGTGTACATCGGGAAGAGGGCCAGGTGCTCGACGCCGTCGGCCCGCTGCCGTTCGGGGCGAAACAGCGCCAGGGCCGGACCGAAGTTTGGCTTGCCGCAACCATCGTCGATCCAGGTGTTCAGGTCGATGACCGTCTGTGCGAGATAGTCGGCCTGGTGGGGGAAGTACGGGGTGAGTCCAGTTACCGCAGCGCCGATGCGTTCGGCGATCGCGCGTACCTGCTTTACCGG
>JAJAYM010000042.1 GCA_027117675.1 Actinomycetes bacterium
CTCCTCAGACGCGTGGATCCGAGAGCGCACCGGCATCATCACGCGGCACTTCGCCGCTGAAGACGAGGGCGTCGTCGACATGTCGGCGGCGGCCGCAGAGAAGGCCCTCGCAGGTGCTGGCATCAGGGCCGACCAGCTCGACGCGGTGGTCGTCTGCACGGTCACCCACCTGCTGCAGACGCCATCGGCCGCTGCCGAGCTGTCCTTCCGGCTCGGCGCCAAGACCCCTGCCGCCTTCGACATCAGCGCCGCCTGTGCCGGGTTCAGCTACGGCCTTGCCATCGCCCAAGACCTCGTCAGAGGCGGTAGTGCCAACCACGTCCTTCTGGTCGGCGCCGAGAAGCTCTCGGACATCACCGACCCAACCGACCGCGGCACCGCATTCATCTTCGGCGACGGAGCCGGTGCGGTCGTGATCGGTCCGTCGGACACACCAGCCATCGGCCCGGTGGTGTGGGGATCGGACGGCGCGCAGACCGAAGCGATCATCCAAGACGTCTCCTGGCATGTCTTCCGCAACGAAGCAACGCACAAGTTCCCCTCGCTTCGAATGAACGGCCAGCAGGTCTTCCGCTGGGCCGTCTACGAGATGGCCAAAGTGGCCAAAGAGGCGTTGGACGTCGCCGGCATCACCGCCGACGACCTTGACGCCTTCATCCCCCACCAGGCGAACATGCGCATCACCGACGCCATGATCAAGCAGGTCGGGCTGCCGCCGTCTGTCGTCATCGCCAGAGATATCGCCGAGACGGGCAACACCTCGGCGGCATCGATCCCGCTGGCAATGGGCCGCATGCTCGAGGAGGGGCAGATCAAGAGCGGTGACCTCGCCCTGCTCATCGGCTTCGGAGCCGGGTTGGTCTACGCCGCCCAGGTAGTGGTCGTGCCATAGTCGTCCCAACCTCCCGCCTCCGCGGGAGCGCAGTAAACCGAACAGTCCAAGAGTTAGCCAGAACAAGGAGTTCCCATGGCGGACCAGCAAGAGATCCTCAGCGGCCTCGCTGAGATCGTGAACGAGGTTGCGGGCGTACCCGTCGACAGCGTTCAGCTCGACAAGGCTTTCACTGACGATCTCGACATCGACTCGCTCTCGATGGTCGAGGTCGTTGTGGCCGCCGAAGAGAAGTTCGGCGTCAAGATTCCGGACGACGACGTCAAGGACCTTCGTACCGTCGGTGACGCAGTTGCGTACATCGCGCGGGCGGGTGCCTGATCGATGTCCACCACCCCCAGGTCTGACGCGCAGACCGTCGTGATCACCGGCCTTGGCGCGACAACGCCAATCGGTGGCGACGTTGCGTCAACCTGGGACGGACTGCTTGCTGGTCGCTCCGGCGTCCGCTCCCTCACCGAGGAGTGGGCGTCGGAGCTGCCGGTGCAGTTCGCCGCTCGAGTTGCGGTCGACCCAGGCGATGTCCTCGACCGCGTCGAGGCACGCAAGCTCGACCGCACCCAGCAGCTCGCCCTCATCGCGGCGCGTGAAGCGTGGGCAGACGCCGGGACGCCAGGCGTCGATCCTGAACGTCTGGGTGTCAGCATTGCTACCGGCATCGGCGGCGCACTCACCCTGCTCGGTCAGTGGGACGTCTACCGCGAGTCCGGTCCACGTCGGGTCAGCCCGCACACCATTCCGATGCTGATGCCGAACGGTCCCGCAGCGGTGGTGGGGCTGGAAATCTCCGCACGCGCAGGCGTCCACACACCGGTGTCGGCGTGTGCATCAGGTGCCGAGGCCGTTGCGCAGGGTCTGACCATGATTCGTAGCGGCCGCGCCGACATGGTGCTCGTCGGCGGCACCGAAGCCTGCATCCACCCGCTCCCCCTCGCCGCGTTCGCCGCGATGCGGGCGCTGTCCAAGCGCAACGACGACCCGGCTGCCGCGTCGCGCCCGTGGGACACCGGCCGCGACGGCTTCGTCTTCGGTGAAGGAGCAGCCGTGCTCGTCATCGAAACCGCAGAACACGCAAAGGCGCGCGGGGCCAGGATTTACGGTGAGGTGGCCGGTGCCGGCATCACCGCCGACGGCCACCACATCGCCCAGCCAGACCCAGAGGGCAAGGGCGCGACACGTGCCATGCGGGCGGCGCTCTCCGACGCCGGAGCCGATCCCTCCGACGTCGTCCACATCAACGCTCACGGCACCAGCACCCCGCAGGGCGACGTCGCGGAGGCGCTCGCGATCCGGACCGCCCTCGGTGACGCCGCAGCGCAGGTTGCCGTCACGTCCACCAAGTCGATGACCGGTCACCTGCTCGGTGCTGCCGGGGCCGTTGAGTCATTGGCCTGCGTCATGGCGTTGCATGACCAGTTGGTGCCGCCCACCATCAACCTTGAGAACCTTGATCCCGAGGTGCAGCTCGACATCGTCTCCGGGCAAGCGCGCAAGCTGGCCGATGACCGCTTCCCCGGCGCCGTCGCGCTCAACAACTCGTTCGGCTTCGGCGGCCACAACGTGGCGCTGGCCTTCCGGAGCTATCCGTGACGACCACCGAACAGCCCGCCCCCGCCGCCAAGAAACCGAAGATTGCGCGCGAGGACGACCCACGCAACCCGAACAAGCGGCTACGTGCCCTCTTCGACGACGGCACCTACGTCGCGCTGACCGCTGACGGCGACTCAGGGATGCTGGCCGGCCACGGGTTGGTGAACGGGACGCACGCCGTCGCCTTCGCCTCCGACGCCACCGTGATGGGCGGCGCGATGGGAGCCGAGGGCTGCAAGGTCATCCTCGCCGCGTATGCGCGGGCGCTCGCCGACGAGATCCCCGTCATCGGCCTTTGGCACTCCGGCGGAGCACGCCTCGCCGAAGGAGTCGTCTCGCTGCACGCTGTTGGCGAAGTCTTCAACATCATGACGCGCGCATCAGGGCGCATCCCGCAGATTTCCGTCGTGCTTGGTGCAGCTGCTGGTGGCGCGGCCTATGGCCCAGCGCTGACTGACATCGTCATCCTCGGGCCGAACGGTCGAGTCTTCGTCACCGGGCCGGACGTCGTCCGCTCGGTCACCGGCGAGGACGTCAACATGGAGCGGCTCGGCGGTGCCGAGCCGCACGCCCGCCGCAGCGGCGTCGTGCACATCGCCACCGAGACTGACGAAGAGGCGCTCGCGAAGGCACGCTCGCTGACCCACCTGTTCGGCGCTCAGGGCGAGCTCGAGTCGTCCACTCAAATCGCCGATGTCGACCTCGAAGAACACCTTCCCGAGTCGGCCAAGCGCGCCTACGACGTCCACCCGCTCGTCGAGCACCTGCTCGATGCCGACTCGTCGGTCGAGCTGCACGAGCGCTGGGCCCCGAACATCGTCACCACCATGGGCCGCCTCGGCGGTCGCACAGTCGGAGTGATCGCCAACAACCCGCTGCGCCTCGGTGGCTGCCTCGACTCGCCGTCCGCTGAGAAGGCTGCGCGTTTCGTTCGCATGTGTGACGCGTTCGGTGTCCCGTTGGTCGTCGTCGTCGACGTACCCGGCTACCTTCCAGGTGTTGGGCAAGAGTGGGACGGCGTCGTCCGACGCGGCGCCAAACTGCTGCACGCTTTCGCCGAGGCGGTGGTGCCACGCGTCACGGTCGTGACGCGCAAGGCGTACGGCGGCGCGTACATCGCAATGAACTCGCGCGCCCTCGGCGCCACTCGGGTGTTCGCGTGGCCGGGGGCGACCGTGGCCGTGATGGGCTCGGTCGCCGCGGTCCGCATCCTGCACCGACGTCGGTTGGCTGACCTGCCTGACGAAATCCGTGCCGAAGTCGAGCTCGAGCTGGCCGAAGAGCATGAGCTGCTCGCTGGCGGCCTCGACAAGGCGCAGTCCCTCGGCGTGGTCGACGAGGTCATCGAACCGCAAGTGACCCGGTCAGCCCTAGCCGCTGCCATCGTGGCGGCAGCTCCGCTCCGCGGCCGCCACAGCAACATCCCCCTCTAGGGCGTCCGCACCAGCCTCACATTGTGTAAGTCGGCCGGCCCTATGGGACCGACGGGCTTACACAACGATGCTGAGCGGACATTCAGGATTTCCCCCGGAGCCGTTCCCAGCGGCGTACCGTCCCCCGCATCAACCCCAAGAAGGACGCATTTTCCCGCTCCGGCAGCACAGTCTCCGCATTCCTCCTGGGGATCACCGCCCTCGCGCTCGCCGCCGTCACCCTTCCTGGCC
>JAJAYM010000043.1 GCA_027117675.1 Actinomycetes bacterium
CGCCCCACGGTCAGGTAGCTGTGCAGGTCGTCCTTCTTCGGGTCATCGCTCATGGCGCCAGCGTTCCACGATGCGCAAGTGAACGTGTCAAATCCGACGAAGCGAGTACCGGTCACTACGCGTGCGGACGTCATCGAGGCGCCGATCGGGTGTCGCCCATCCAGCTGCCCATCCAGCCGCGCCGTCGTGGGCCGTGCTTGCCACAGCAGCCCGCCCAGGCAGGATGGGCCGGGTGCCCCGCCGACTGATCGTCGACCTGCGACCGCTGCGCGTCAGCCCGGCGTATCGGCGGATGTGGGCTGGCTGGATGGTCGCCCAGGTGGGTCAGTCGATGGCTGCGGTCGCCGTAGGCATCCAGGTCTACGCGATCACCGGCTCCAGTTTTGCGGTCGGCATGATCGGGCTGGCCGCATTCTTCCCACTGGTTCTGTTCGGGCTTTACGGCGGGTCGATCTCCGACACACACGACCGGCGTCAGGTGGCGCTGTGGTCGGCCGTTGGGCTTTGGGTATGCGCGCTGGTCCTGGCAGCGCAGGCCTGGCTCGCACTCGACCAGGTGTGGCTGCTCTACGTCGTGATCGCCGGGCAGTCGGCGTGCTTCGCTGTCAACATTCCGGCGCGATCGTCGATCGTTCCGCGGTTGATCGAACCCAGTCTGTTTCCGGCCGCCAACGCACTCAGCACGCTGACCTTCAGTGCAGGATTCATGCTCGGTCCGCTTCTAGGCGGGTTCGTCATCGACGCGTCTGGCCTCACTGCTGCCTATGCCCTCGACGCATTGCTTTTCATGGCCGCCATCTACGGGCTCTTCAGGCTGCCGCCGATAGCCCCTGAAGCCGAGGCCCATCGCACCGGTTGGGCCGCGGTTTGGGAGGGTCTGCGGTTCCTGTCGACGCGCCGCAATCTGCTGATGACGTTTGTCGTTGACCTCTGCGCGATGGTGCTGGCCCAGCCGCGTGCCCTCTTTCCTGCGCTCGCCGCGACTTCCTTCGGCGGCGGAGCCCGCACCGTCGGCCTGTTGGCTGCAGCACCAGCAGTCGGGTCAGTCGTGGCCGGCCTGTTGTCCGGATGGCTCGGCAACGTTCGCCGTCAGGGACTCATGGTGGTGGTGATGGTCTGCGCCTATGGCGCGGCGGTTGCCCTGTTCGGACTCACCGACATCCTCACGTGGGCGGTCTTCTTCCTCGCCCTCACTGGGGCTGCCGACATGGTGAGTGCGGTCTTCCGCTCGACGATCTTGCAGGTGGCGACACCCGACGAGCTACGCGGACGTTTGCAGGGCGTCTTCGTGGTCGTGGTCGCCGGCGGCCCTCGTCTAGGGGACGCAGCCGTCGGAACAACGGCGGGGCTCTTCGGTGAACAGGCGGCCATCGTCATCGGAGGTGTGGCGTGCATTGTGACGACGCTCTTCTTCACGCTTCGCAACCGCGCGTTCGTACGGTACGACTCGAGCCACCCGGTGGCGTGAGCCACCTAGGGCTAAGGACCGACGGTGATGGGTGGTCTGGCGTGCAGCCGACCTACCTCGGCGTACGCCAGCGCCAACCGCTTGACGGCCTCGCGCAACAGCGCGGCGTCGCGGTCGTAACAGATCCGGACGTAGTCGGTGTACGCGCCGTTGATGCCGCACTGTTCGCCAGGCATGACGTGAACGCCGTACCGGTCGGCTACCGCGGCGAACTGTGTGCCATCGGTTCCCGGCAATCGGATCCATAGCGAGAGCCCGGCAGCTGGTGCTGTCACCCCCCAGGTCGGTAGGTGTTCGTGGAGCAGATCGATGACGAGGTCACGCCGTTCACGCAGTTCGGTGCGTCGCTTCTCGTGCCAGCGTGAATCGGTGTGCAGCTGGCGCAACAGCCCTGCGGTGACGCCCTGCGTCACTGGCGATGTGCCGAAGTCGGCGAGTGCCTTGCCCTGAGCGATCGTGTGCAGCCACGACTCGTTGGTGCGAACCCAGCCAACCCGCAGACCGCCCCAGAAGAGTTTCGACGCCGACCCGACGGCAACTCCGCGTACCCGTCCGTCGGAAGTCAGCGGAGCCGCGACGCGGCTTGGTCCGGTTGCCGGGGGGTCGAGCACGGTGTCCTCGAGCACGGTGTCCTCGAGCACGGTGTCATCAAGCACGGTGTCGACGAGCACGGTGTCGACGAGCGTGAGGTCCTCAAGCACGACGAGGTCGTGCTGCACGATGACGTCAAGAAGTTCGGCTCGTCGTTTGGTTGTCAACAGTGCGCCCGTGGGGTTCGAGCCGATCGAACAGGTGGAGACCAGCGCTGGACCGAACTCACCGACGGCCCTGGCGAGGTCGCGAGGCACGATGCCCTCTGCATCGCAGCGCACGGGTATGGGGACGGCGTCAAGCTGTCGCAGAACGGCGAGGAGTCCTGGGTAGGCAGGGCTATCGACGAAGACGCGGTCGCCGGGTCGGACGAGCGCCCGCAGCGACAGCTGCAGGCCCTGTTGAGCACCACAAGTGATGATGACGTCATCGGCGGACGAGGCGAAGCCTTGCCGCGTCAACCGCTCGGCGGCGGCTCTGCGCATCGCTGGCTCGCCGTACGCGGAGTAGCCGTGGGCGACCGCCGACCCGAGCAGGGTGTCGTGGGTCAGGGGGTTGGCAGCGAGCAGGTCCAATGGCGGCTCGACTGGCGACGAGATGGCCAGATCGATGGCCGACTCGTTGTTCATCCAGAAGTCAACGAGCCGTTGGTCCCCAGGAGTGCTGGGAGGCGCGGCGGTGACTGGCGCCGAGCGCACGTAACTGCCCGAACTGGGCCTGCGTTCGACGACCCCTCGCTCGACCCGCAGGTGGCGCGCGGCCACAACCCTGCCTCCCCAGACACCCAAGCCATCGGCGCGCCCCCCGACAGCCCGCAGTCGGGGGGCGCGCCCCAGGGCACCCTTCCCAAC
>JAJAYM010000044.1 GCA_027117675.1 Actinomycetes bacterium
CCTTGGTGTTGGACGAGACGATCCGCCACGGCGTCGACGGCGAGCACTTGGTCCTCATCGAGGCGACGTGTAACCAGGTCAATCAGGACGGCGGCTACACCGGACTGCGCCCGAGTGACTTCGGAGACCAGGTCGGTGCCCTCGCGAAGCGATACGGCTTACCCGAGCAGCGACTCGTGTTGGGTGGCGATCATCTTGGGCCGAACCCGTGGAAGCATTTGTCGGCCGAGACGGCGATGGCGAAGTCCGAGGAGTTGGTGTGGGCCTTCGTCACGGCTGGATTCACCAAGATCCACCTCGACACCTCCATCCGTTGCAGCGACGATCCACCCGGTGCGCTTTCACCGGCGCTGGTTGCCGAGCGGGCGGCGCGCCTTGCCGTCGTCGCCGAGCGGGCGGCTGCCGAGGTTGGTGGTGCGCCTCGCTACGTGATCGGTACGGAGGTTCCCGTCCCCGGTGGCGAGTCAGCCGGAGAGCACGGTATCCACGTCAGCACTTTCGACGACGTCGCCGAGACGATTGAGGTCACCGAGCTCGCGTTTGCGGCGGCCGGGGTATCGGACGCGTGGCAGCGCGTGTGTGCCGTCGTCGCGCAGCCAGGGGTGGAGTTCAGCGACGCCGAGCTGTACGCGTACACGCCAGGACAAGCGGCACCCCTGGCGCCTTGCCTCGCCGGCGACGTTCGGCTGGTGTTCGAAGCCCACAGCACTGACTACCAGTCACGTGCCGCGCTGAACGCCCTGGTGGCTGACCACTTCGCCATCCTCAAGGTGGGCCCTGGCTTGACGTTCGCCTACCGCGAGGCACTCTTTGGCCTGTCGTTCATCGAGGATGAGCTGCTGGGAACTGCGGCTTCTGGCGTCCGCACGGTTCTGGACGCGGCCATGGTTTCGGACCCGGCTCACTGGCAGCCGTTCTATCCAGCTGACGCCGAGCGTGCGGCGTACGCTCGCAAGTACTCGCGCAGCGACAGGTCGCGTTACTACTGGCCGGTGCCACGGGTCCAGCAGGCAGTGGCGACGTTGGCGGCCAACCTCGAGAGGACCGGGCTCCCGGAGGAGTTGGTCAGTCAGTTCTTGCCATGGCTGACTCCCACCGAGGTTCCGGGGCTAGCCGTCGGGGGCTCCCTCACGGGAGACGCGGTCCTGCGCGCAGCGATCCGCAGAGTGCTGGACGCCTACGCCGCGGCCACTTGACAACCCCGTCGCGACACACCCAGTGGACGCCCCGGCCCGTCGAGTGTGCGCTGCTCAGCTCCTGAGCCGCTTCATCACGCCGTCGCCGGCATGTTCAGCGATGAGAGCAGGATCGCCACAAACGATCAACAGGTCACGTGCACGCGACATGCCGACATAGAGCATCTCGCGGGCGTGGGCTGGCTCACGGAACCCGTTGACTGCGAGTACGACCGCGGGGCGCTCCAGCCCCTTGAATCCGAGCACGCTTCCGTAGAACGCATCGGCGTCGTCCCAGAAGGATTCCCAGTAGCCCGATGTCCCCTCGCTCAGCACGCGGTCGACCTGAACTGGATGCCGGCTGCCCGTGGTCAGGAGTGCTACCGAATCCGGCGGCCAGCCAGCGTCCATGAGGGCAACCACGACGTCGTCGGCAGTCGAGATGGCGTCGTCGGTACTGCACGGGATGAACTGCACGGGTTGTCCGTTGCCGCCGAGGTAACGCATTTGTTCGGGAGCTAACGAGCCGAAAGCCTGAGCGATCTGTTTGGTGTTACGCAAGTTCTCGTCTAAGGAAACGGTGACCAGGTTCTCTGGGGGCGCTCCTTCTCGCCCGAAGATTCGCTGACCCTCGTCGAGAAAGATGGTCAGCGCACCGGATGCCGGATCACGCAGCCCGGCGAGCAGCGCCGGCCACCAGGAGTCGGCGAAGTCCTGTGCCTCGTCGACGACGATGGCGTCGAACCGCTCGGACTCGGTGAGATGCGCCGCGAGGGTGAGCATCTCGATCGGCAGCTCGGTTTCCCAGTACGGAGGCCCAACCCCTTCGAGCGGCTTGGCACCCCACTGGACGCCGAGGTTGTGGAAGCTGCCGACGTAGGCCGGACGGTCGTCCTTGGGAAGCGAGGCGAACCGACGCCGCACGAAAGAGGCGAGCCCCCGGCTGTAGCAGACGAAGGCGACGCGCTGACCTTCTCGACTGAGCCGCCGAGCCTGGTCGACAGCGAGAAAGGATTTTCCGGTGCCGGCGCCGCCACGGACCAGGATGCGCGGGTTGCTGCGTAGCTGTCGCAGGATCGTCGACTGTTGAGCGGTGAGCTTCTCAACGGCATGCTCGCGCTCGGCGAGAGCGCCAAGCAGCTCGCGTTGGGCCCCCGGCCGAGCAGTCAGGCACCGGACGATCTCGTCGATGTGCTCGTGGTCGGCAGCGGCCGCCCCCTCAACATCGTGAAGCGCGGACTCGACCTTGTGGGCGGCGAGCGCCGTGATGTCGGTCGAGTCAAGGATCATCCAGCGCGGACACTCTGGTGCCGCGAAGTCGTCGTCAACGAAAGTAAAGGGGAAGGCCACCAGGTGAGTCATGCGGAGGTCGTGCAGGGTCGAGCGCTGGCGGATGAAATCTCGCAGCGCGTAGCGGGTTCGCTTGGCCTGCTTTACCGGGTCGATGGGCGAGCGTCGGCCATCCTGGTGCACCTGCACCCACGAGCCGTCTTCGGCGCGAGTGATGTGGCCGCCCTTGACTTCGACGGTGGCGACCCCGACCCCTGGCCAGAGAACCACCAGGTCGGCCTCGCAGTCACCTTTGCGATCGGTGAGCGCCAAGTTCGACCAGAGGATGGCGTCGTCCGGAAGTTGCTCGCGCAGCGCCCGCCACACGACGCGTTCGGCGTCGGACTCGAAGTTCTGGGTGTCTGGGAGGCAGCGCGCCGTCATGGGAGGTGTCTACCCGACAAGACCGTCAGTTGGAAGCTGGCCCGAGCCCATTCAGGTAGTCGGTGACACGCTCCGGCGTCCATTCGGCTTCGAGCTGTTCAGCCACAGCGTTGGCAGCGCTGGCGTGGTCACCTTCGGTCGTCGTCCAGCCTGACCGCGTCCATCCTGCGAGGTAGTCGTCGCCGCCGACCTCGCCGAGGCGCATCGCGGCCTCGTCAATGGCTTCCTGGAAGCGGGCGGCCAGCTGGATCTTGGTGACGTCGTCGCCTTCGCGCGCGACGACCATCGACGGAAGGTCGCGCCACAAGGTGATCTGGTATTCGGCCATGCGACGAGCCTAAGGGGCGTCGTTCGCGGCTCTGGGCGACGGGGTCTGTATCAGGCTCGCGCGCGAAATGCACCGAGCCGGTCGGCGGTCAGGTCAGGGAACACCGTCGAGAGTGACCCAGCGCCACACCGCTTCTCCAACAGCTCGGCCAGCACGTTGCGGTAGTCGGTCGTCACGGCCAGGTCGCCGTCCACGAGGGCTGCATCAGCCAACCCGGGCCACTGCCCGTAGACCTGGCCACCCTTGACGCCACCGCCAAGCAGCATGACGGCCTGCCCGTGGCCGTGGTCGGTGCCGCCCGATCCGTTCTCCTTCACGCGTCGGCCGAACTCTGAGAGCGTGATGACGGTGACGCGCCCCATCGTGCTTCCGAGATCGGACGCGAACGCGTCCAGCGTCTTCGCCAGCTGGCTGAGGTGGCTGCGCAGCCAGCCGCCACCGACGGTTCCCATCCCCGAGTGCATGTCCCAGTCACCGAAGTCGACGCAGGCCACTTGCAGGCCGACGTTGGACTTGATCAGGTGAGCGACGTCCTTCATGGCGGTGCCGAGCTCGGTGTGCGGGTAGGACGCCGCATCCCTCGGACGGTATCCCCCGCGTTGCAAGTCGGCGGCCGTGTTCACCGCGCTCACCGCCATGCGCGCCGGGGCGGCCATGAGCGCAGGGGCGTCATCGTTCATTCCCATCAGCGCGGCACGCCATGCGTTTCGGTCAGCGGCCGTTGGCGACTTTGACAGCGTGAACGAGTCGACGGAGAGGAAAGAGAGCTCAGGTGTGCCGCCGCCGAACGAGACCGGTGGACGGTTCGCGCCAACCTGGACGCCGCGGTAAGCGCCGCCGCTGGATCGCAGGCCCAGTACGCGGTCGAGCCAGCCAGACCTGATCGTCGATCCAGGCGCGGCGCGCTCGATCTCGCCCATCGCCGCGAAGTGCGACCGGTTGGGTTTGGCCATACCGACGGCGTTCACGACCCCCAAGGTTCCGTTCTTCCAGTACTTGAGGAGTGGTTCGAGCGCCGGATGCATGCCAAAGTTGTTGTCGAGCCCCAGCAACCGGCTCTCCGGGATTGCGACGGTGGGCCGCAGCGCTCGGTAGCGCGGGTCCGCTGTTGGCACGAATGCCTGCAACCCGTCAAAGCCGCCGCGCAACGACAAGACAACGACGACATCTCCGTGATATCCGTCGGAGGCAAACGCGTATTTGGTCGCAAGTCCCTGCGTCGCCAGCGTTGCTCCGGTACCCAAGGCGGCGGCGCGCTGAAGTAGGGCCCGCCGGCTCATGCCGGGTGAGCTGTGCTCGCATCCGCACTCGGACGCCTCGTGCTCAGTCATCGTCACCTCACCCCGTGATACGGCGAGTCGAGGATGAGCGCGACCGCTGGACCCATGCGGTAGAGCGCCTCGGCGTCACGCCTGTCGAAGGGGTCGGAGGCGCGACGGTCGAGGAACGACAAGATGACTTTCTTGTGACGGTCCTCGATGGTGCGGAAAACCAGCCGGCGGGCGAGGTCGTCGACCATGTCGCCGTAGTTGCGGGGAAGCTGGGCGGGTAGCAGCGAGCGCAGCGGTGGCATCGGCAGCTCTTCGGCTCCCCAGTGCGACGCCAACGAAAGGTGTCGATTCCATCGGTTGAGTGTCGACCCTGCCGAAAGCCACGAGGCGCCCTCATCGGGGTAGCCGTCCGGGAGCCCCCAGGCGTGGGGGGCCTGGCCGAGCTCGGTGACCATCCAGTGCAGCGTGCGTAAGCCGTCGGTGCGGTCTCCCGACTCTTGGCGGTACCCGAGCAGCCGCAGCGTCGCGATGACGTCCTCGTAGGGGCGGCGCATCTTCTGCCCAACGGAGGCGGCGAAGGCGTCGCTCAAGAAGAGGTAGCGCAGCATTGGCTCGATCGCTGTTCCGTTGTTGAGATACACCTGCGCAAGCTCGTCAACGAAGGTGTCGTCCGGTGTGTCAGAGATGAAGCGCACCCACAACTTGCGCGATAGGTGTCGCGCGGTGGCCGGATGCCTCGCGAGGTGGCGCAGGTAGTCGATTCCCAGCTGCTCACCCTCGACCTGCTTGGTGTTGGCACGGTCGAAACCAAGGACGCTGACCTGTCCGGTGTAGTGAGCATATTCGTCGTATGCATACAGCTGCGTGTCGGGTCGGAGGGTGAACCCGGTCATAATCAGAGCCGAGTCGAACATCTCCTTCTCGGTGTAGCCGCCGTCAATGCCGACCGTGTGCAGCTCGAGCACTTCGCGGCCGTAGTTCTCGTTTGGGTTGTCGCGGCTGGACTCCGCGTTGTTCAGATAGACAAGCATCGCCGGGTGCTTGGCGCTGGCGATGAGCATGTCTTCGAACGTTCCGAGGGCGTGCTTGCGGATCACAGTCGCGTCGTAGTCGTGACGCGCGAACCAGACTTTGTCGGACGGGCACGTGATGTGTAGATGGTTCGACCAGAACTCGCACATCACTTCAAACAGCTGACGCTTGCTCCACGTTGCCCGCGAGATGGTTGCCATCGAGAGCTCGGTCATGAAGGGCCAACGACCACCCTCGGGAACCCGCCTGATCACGTCAGGGATCGACCACGAGAGCCACGGGAATTTGTTGTGCAGTTGTCTCTGGAACGTCGAGTCGTCGATGGTGCCAGGGGAAAGCTGCTGGTCGAGCCAGGTGGTGATTCCCTTGGCTTTGACGTAGTCGAAGGACGCCGGGGTCGGGCCGTAGGTCGCGCGTCGTAGCAGGTGCAAGTGCTGGTCGGCTGGCACGAAGTCGCGCCCAGGGCGGGACGCGGTGGCCGCATTCGCCGGGGCCGCTCCCGTGGCGAGAGCGACGCCTCCGGCCACTCCCACGGCGCCGGCCAGCTGCAGCACCTGACGTCGGGTGGGAGGGGTCATGGTTGGCCATCGACCGAATACCGGCAGGCCCTTCGACTGCAGGGCGAGATTCACCCGCTCGGCCCAGACAATTCGGGCCGCGCGAGCTTCGAGGGCCGCGGGGGTTGAGGGACGCGCGGGTTTGAGGGACGCGCGGGTTCGAGGGACGCGGGGGTTTGAGGGACGCGCGGGTTGAGTAGAACTCGGCGTGCAAGTGACCGAGCACGTCGGTTCACCTCGCTACGAG
>JAJAYM010000045.1 GCA_027117675.1 Actinomycetes bacterium
CCGCACATGGTCTCCGCACCGGCCGGTTCACCAGCCCGCACCTGGAGACGGTGCGCGAACGCATCCGGCTTGACGGTGAGCTGATCGACTCAGGGCGCCTGCTCGCTGCATGGGAAGACCTCGGCCCCTTCATGGCGATGGTCGAGGCTGATGGCGGACGAGCTTTGACCTTCTTCGAGGTGCTCACGTTGCTTGCTTTTGCAGCGTTTGCGGACGCCCCGGTCTCGGTCGGCGTCGTCGAGGTGGGTCTCGGTGGGGTGTGGGATTCAACCAACGTCATCGACCCTTTGGTCGGCGTCGTCATGCCGGTGGGGATGGACCACATGGATTGGCTGGGCGACGACCTCGCGACGATTGCGGGCCAGAAGGCGGGGATCATCAAGGCGGGCATGGTGGTCGTACTCGCTGAGCAGGACCCGATCGCGTCCGACGTCCTGCTCGAACGAGCGGCGGAGGTGGGAGCCACCGTGCTGCGCGAGGGTGTCGACTTCGGTGTCGTCGCGCGTCAGGTCGCCGTTGGTGGGCAGGTGCTCACGATCAAGGGCGTCGGTGGCACGTACGAGGACGTGTTTTTACCGCTGCACGGTGAGCACCAGGCGCGCAACGCCGCTTGCGCGCTGGTCGCGGTTGAAGCATTCCTGGGCGGTGGTACCGGGGCGCTCGAAGGTGACGCTGTGGGGGAGGGATTCGCCTCGGTGACCGTCCCAGGCCGGCTCGAGGTGATCCGACGCACCCCCACAGTGGTGCTCGATGTTGCCCACAACCCGCACGGGATGGAAGCGCTGGCCGCCGCCGTTTCGGACTCTTTCGCGTTCACCCGGCTCGTTGGAGTCGTCGGTGTGCTCGGCGACAAGGACGCCGAGGGGATCCTGTCCGTGCTTGAGCCGTTGTTGGCTGAGGTGGTTATTACCCGGTCGAACTCTCCGCGGGCGCTCGACCCCGATGATCTCGGCGAGTTGGCAATCGACATTTTCGGTGAGGACCGGGTGATCATCGAGCACTCACTCCCGAACGCCATCGAGCGCGCGGTCACCGCGGCCGAAGACTCCGGCGACCTGGCCGGAGTGGGTGTGCTGGTGACCGGCTCGGTGACGGTGGTGGGCGAGGCGCGCTCCCTGCTGCGGTCACGGCGCTGACCGGAGAGACTGTTCCTATGCGAGTCATCGCGGCGAGTGTCCTGACCTTCGAGGGTCTGATCGTGCTGTTGGCGATCCCGGTCGCGATCACTCTCGGGGGCGTCGATCCCGCCGTCGCCATCGCTGGTGGCGTCGCACTCGCGGTGGCCTGCCTAGTGGTGGCCGGCTCACTCTCACGGCCGTGGGGCTATCGCGCAGGATGGGTGGTCCAAGCTCTGGTGTTGGCCAGCGGGTTTGTCGTGACCGCCATGTTCTTGGTCGGTGGACTGTTCGTCGTGCTCTGGGTGGTCGGCCTGAAGGTGGGCCGCCGTGGCGAAGAGCTGCACGCTGAACGTTGGGCCGGAGTCGAGGAGGGCGGCGACGACCCTCAGGCGGCATCACCAGGCACCGCTGACTAGAGTTTCGCCCGTCCTGGTCGGCGTCGCCGGCCCGTTGCAGCCAGCTCCTGAGGAGTTCTTCGTGTCCGAGCGCACCCTTGTCCTCGTCAAGCCCGACGGCGTCAGCCGTGGCCTCGTGGGAGAGGTGCTTTCGCGGATCGAACGCAAGGGGTATTCGCTGGTCGCCGCGGACCTGCGCACCTTGGACCGAGCCACCGCTGAGGCGCACTACGGCGAGCACGCCGACAAGCCGTTCTTCGGCGACCTCGTCGACTTCATCACTGGTGGGCCGCTGCTGGCAGCGGTGATCGAGGGACCGGACGCCATCGAGGCCTGGCGCACGATGATGGGCGTCACCAACCCCATCAAGTCTGCCCCCGGCACGATCCGTGGCGACCTCGCCAACGTCATGCAGGAGAACCTGGTGCATGGATCAGACTCACCCGAGTCGGCCGCCCGCGAGGTAGCCCTTTTCTTCCCGGCGCTCTAGCCCCACACCCACCAAATCGCAAGAAGATCCCCTTCACGCGCTGTGACCGAACAATCGCCACTCTCTCGTGGGTGGGGTACTCGCGTGCAGGTGACCTTCTCGGGTTTTTTGGGGGAGCGGCTGGACGCGGGTATCCTGGGCCGCTGACGCCCCCGCCCGTTGCCGCGTTCGCAAGGCGCGCTTCCCCAGTTTCGGAAGGCTCTTATGAGCAAGATGTCGTTCATTGGCCGTGATATGGCCGTTGACCTCGGAACCGCCAACACCCTGGTCTACGTCCGCGGACGCGGGGTGGTTCTCAACGAGCCGTCGGTGGTGGCGATCAACCAGACATCGGGCGGCATCTTGGCCGTCGGTGCTGACGCCAAGAAGATGATTGGGCGCACCCCCGGCAACATCGTCGCCATCCGCCCGTTGAAGGATGGCGTTATCGCCGACTTCGACACCACCGAGCGGATGCTGCGCTACTTCATCCAGAAGGTGCACAAGCGGCGTCACTTGGCCAAGCCGCGCATCGTCGTGTGCGTGCCGAGCGGTATCACCGGCGTTGAGCAGCGTGCTGTGAAGGACGCCGGCTACGCAGCTGGCGCGCGCAAGGTCTACATCATCGAAGAGCCGATGGCAGCTGCCATCGGTGCCGGGCTACCTGTCCACGAGCCGATGGGCAACATGGTCGTCGACATCGGTGGCGGAACCACTGAGGTTGCTGTCATCTCGCTCGGCGGCATCGTTACAGCACAGAGCATCCGCGTTGGTGGGGACGAGCTCGACAATGCGATCATCCACTATGTGAAGAAGGAGTACTCGCTCCTTCTCGGCGAGCGCACTTCAGAAGAGATCAAGATGGCGATCGGGTCAGCGTTCCCGATTCCGGACGAGC
>JAJAYM010000046.1 GCA_027117675.1 Actinomycetes bacterium
CCATCGGTCCACTCGACCGGGACCACCGCATCGGCGCCAGCCGGCATCGGTCCACCCGTCATGATGCGCGCGCACTGGCCAGGCGAGACGGCCAGCGCGCCGGAATAGCCGGCTGGGATGTCACCGACAACCGGCAGCGCTACCGGTGTCGACTCCGAGGCGCCGGCCAGATCGGCCGACCGAACGGCATAGCCGTCCATCGAAGAGTTGGTGAAGGGTGGGAGGTCCCAGGTAGCCGGGACGTCCTCGCTCAACGTGCAGCCGTGCGCGTCCAGCAGTCGCAGTTCGAGCGGCGACAGGGTGTCGATGGGTGCCAGACAGTCCGCGAGGTGTTGGTCGACGGTCTTCATGGGTTGACCCGACCCCCGGTCGAGCTCGACCCGTTCGCAGCCTGCTTTAGCTCCGCGACGAACTGACCCAGCCACTCGACGAACTCCGGTCCGAGGTCGGCGCGGTCGCTGGCAATCCGGACCACCGCCTTGAGGTAGCCGGCACGGTCGCCGGTGTCGTAGCGGCGGCCGCGGAACACCACACCGGAGACGCCGCCACCGTCGTCCGCAGGCATCGTGGCAAGTGTCTGGAGAGCGTCGGTCAGCTGGATTTCGCCGGCGCGTCCAGGAGGCGTCTCATGGAGCACGTCGAAGACCGTGGGGCTGAGCACGTACCGGCCGATGACGGCCAAGTTGCTCGGCGCCTCATCGGCTGGCGGCTTCTCGACCAGACCGGTGACCCGCACGACATCGTCGTCGTCGGTGGCGGTCGCCGCTGCACATCCGTAAAGGTGGATCTGCTGCTGAGGTACCTCCATCAGCGCAACGACGCTGCCACCACGCTGCGCCTGAACCTCGAGCATGCGTGCGAGCAGCGGATCACGTTCGTCAATGAGGTCGTCACCCAGTAGTACGGCGAACGCCTCGCGGCCCACGTGCTGCTCGGCGACCAGAACCGCATGCCCAAGCCCGAGCGGATCGCCCTGTCGCACGTAGTGGATGTTCGCGAGGTCGGTCGACGCGTGAATCCGGTCGAGGCGCTCTTGGTCACCCTTCGCCTCAAGTGAGAGTTCCAGCTCGATGTTGCGGTCGAAGTGGTCCTCGAGCGGCCGCTTGTTGCGTCCGGTGACCATCAGGACGTCGGTCAGTCCGGCCTGGACTGCTTCCTCGACGACGTATTGGATGGCCGGCTTGTCGACCACCGGCAGCATCTCTTTGGGCGTCGCTTTGGTGGCAGGCAGGAAGCGGGTGCCGAGCCCAGCCACCGGAATCACAGCTTTGGTAGGGCGTCCAGTGCTCATGGCACGAATCTAGCGGTCGGCGGCTCGCTCGGCGCCCACCGCCATCGACCAACGGTCGCGCCCACCCGCCTTGGCCGCGTAGAGGGCGCGGTCGGCCGCTTGAATGAGTTCGCGTGACGTCCCTCCGTGCTCGGGGTACACCGCACCGCCGATGGAGACGGTTACGGCGATGGGAACGTCACCCTCGTCACCCCCGAACGGCCGCGCTCGAATCGCGGTGCAAATCCGACCAGCCAAGTTCTCCGCACCAGCAGCCGTCGTCTCCGGCAAGACCACCGCGAACTCCTCGCCGCCGTAGCGAGCCAGAGTGTCGACCTCGCGGACCTCTGCTTGGACCCTGGCTGCGAACTCACGCAGCACCGCGTCCCCACGCGGGTGGCCGTGAGCATCGTTGACCCCCTTGAAGTGATCCAGATCAAGCATGAGTACTGACAGGGAGCGGTCGAATCGGTGGGCGCGCTCGACCTCTCGGTTCAGACTCGTGAGCAGGTAGCGGTAGTTCCACAAGCCGGTCATCTGGTCGATGGTCGACGCCCTCGTCGCCTCTGCGTGGAGCAGCACGTTCTCGACAGCGATTGCTGCTGGACCGGCCAATGCCTGAAGCGCAGACTCAGCTGCCGCATCGAACCCATTCGGGTTCGTGGGAGCGAAAAGTGCCATCACACCGAAGACGCGCGGTGCCCGGCGCAGGGGCCCCGCGAGGGCGCCGCCAGTCTGGGGTTAGTTCGGGCCGGGGAGCAACACAGGTGCTGAGCCAATCTCGCCGCGGACGGTCAACCCGGACGCCGCAACGGCACCGAGTAGTCCATCGCCGACGACGACGACACTCGGCACCAGGAGCGATCGCGTGCGCATGCCATGCTCGGCGTGCAGCGTGAGCCCACCGTTCTCGTCGCCCAGCATGATGATGCCGGCCCCAGCGCCCACGCTCGTCATGGCCGTCTCGAGTACGACCGGTACGAGCGTCTCCAGGTCAAGGGTTGCCGACAACGCCTCACCGAGCCGGTCGAAGTTCGCTCTCAGCGCGTCGCGGCTGCCCTCAAGCTCAGTGACGTAGGTCAGCAGCTCGTCGGTCATGTGGTTGAACGCGCGCGCCAGGCGTCCGACCTCATCGGATCGGCGAACCTCCAACGACTTCGTGAGGTCTCCGGACGCGACAGCCTCGGCGGCATCGGTGACCTCCTCGAGCGGACCAGTGAGGTCGCGGGCAATGGCCACTGCGGCCCCGACTGCGACGACCAACGCGACTAAGGCGATAAGAAAGACGGTTTGCACCAACAAGCCGGTCCCCGGTGTTGGTGTGGCAACGATGACGGTGAAGGGCATTCCTGGTCCGGCCGGCGCCACCGCTGCGGTGATGCCGTTGCCGCTTAAAACACCACCATCGGCGGTGGTGCTCTCAGCGAGCTGTTGGGCAGCCGACAGGTCGGTGGACGGGTTGGTTGTGCTGGCCACCACGCGGCCACCCAGAAGCAGTGCGACGTCAGCGGTAATACCGAGCCGGGAGCGCAGGTCGTCGAGGTACGCGGCGTCGACGGCGTCGGAGGTGCGCACCGATGACAGTTCGGGAGTGTTGGCGACCACCACCCGCAGTTCGGTGTTCAGTGCCGGGCCGCCAGCTTCACCCGCCGCGCAGTCACTCCACGGTTCGTTGATGAGGTCACTCGGCAGCTGGCCAGCAGAGCTCACCGCGCTACCACGGTCGTTGACCACCGCCACCCAGTCGACGAGGCCATCGGCAACCACCCGGCGGGTCGCCGTTGCTGGGGAGCTGGATCCCAGCATCCGCCCCGTCACCACCGCTGCAGCCTGAACCTGCTCGCAAGTCTGACTGATGTCGTTGGTGACGCCGGATCGCGCGCCGACGACTAACGAGTCGGCCCGGTCAGCGGCCGCCCTGGGCACCGCGTAGAGCACCAGAACCGCGGCGGCAACGAGCGGAGCCAGCACTAGTGCGACCAGCACCAGCGCCAGACGTGTCCGCAGCGTCATCGGGCCTCCCCCATCATCATCGGTGCCGCAACCGACCGGTGACTAGGGCCATGATGGTCAGGTGACCCAAATGGAGCAGCCCGCTGGGGCCCCCTCACCCGAAGCGATTCCCAACAGCGCCTCCCGCAAACAGCAGTTGCGCAGCGCGCTCCGCACCGCACGCGCTCGGCGACCGGCCGCTGAACGCCGTGCATTCGCTGAGCGGTTGGCCACCTGGACGCCGCCCGCGTCGGTGCGGCGAGTCAGCTGCTTCATCGGGGTCGGTGACGAGCCAGACACCGGCCATCTCATCGCAGCGCTGCACGCTCGCGGCATCGAGATAGTGCTCCCCATCACCCTCGCTGATTTCTCGCTGGACTGGGCGCGCTTCACCGGCAACACAAACCTCGCCGATGCGCGGTATGGACTCCGTGAACCCACCGCTGCCCGTTTGGGACCTGCCGCCCTGGCGGAGGTCGATATCGTCATCGTCCCCGCTCTTGCTATCGACGCATCAGGTCGGCGGCTCGGCCAAGGCGCTGGCTGCTACGACAGGGCGCTCCGGCACGTTCGAGCGGTGACGCCGATGTTAGCTGTCGTCTTCGACGATGAGCGGCTGAGCGAAACGCTGCCGGAGGAGCCCCACGACCTGCGCGTCGACGGGAGCCTGCTGTGACGGTCGGCGGCGTAACGTCGCGTTAGTCCCCATCGAGCAGCAGCGTATCCGGCGCGGCAGCGCGCACCGCCTCCGCCGTGAACGGCCATGGGTAGGTGTCACCATTCGTCCATGCCTCGAACTGATCGGTGTAATGCGGGTCGAACACGTGACCACTTTGGCCAGTCAACTGAACCCAGCGCGAGGCGTCCAGGTCGCTGAGATCGACGACCATGCGCATCGACGGCACCCAGTTGACTTCGTAACCCTCGGCCGGACTCCACCCGGTGGCGTTGACGATGCCCTCGCCACCAGCAGTCTCGTACGGCCCGCGGTTAAAGACAGCTTCCAGCGGTGCGACTCCGCTCTCACCGAAGGTCGCGCTGGTGAGCTCGAGCTGGTGTAGCGCCCCCCACCGCCAATCAGCCTGGTCAGCGCCGAGCTTGTCGGTGAGCTCAGCGGTGGCGTCCATCATCGCGGAGGCAATCACCTCGTCCCGAAGTTCAAGCTCGTCCGGGGTCCGCACGTCGTCCCACCAGATGGCCTGGCGATCCTCGAGGATGACCTGGAGGACCTCGAACCAGCGATCACCACCGTCGGGTCGGAGGTCACCGGTCAGCTCGTCATGAAAGACCCGGGCCAGCAGGTGCCGCCAAACCGCGTTGTAGTAGGCAGCCGGCGTAGATCCAGCGTCTTGTCGGAAGTCCCAGTCGGTCAGCAGCTCACGTGCACGCACCGTGTCGGCGTCGAGCAGTTCCTCGTCGACCCGCATCAGTTCGGCAACCAGAATCGGCGCAAACTCGTTCGAGGTGTCCGTCATCAACTCAGCGGCTGACTCCGGCGTTAGGGGATCACTCGCTTCGATCAGGTCGACGATGCGTTGGCTGCGGTAGCCGTACCCCCAGTCGCGGGTCAGCTGATAGCGGTAGCTCTCGTCGATCACTGCTTGGTTGGCCGCCACGATGTACTGCTCGGGTGGATCGAAGACCCACGGCAACTGGCCGAACGGAATGTACCTGGACCATCCGTAGGACGCGCTCCAGCCGGGGACTGGCGTCACACCATCGCCTTCGCTGCGCACGGGGATCTGGCCCGGCATCTGGTAACCGATGTGACCGTCGACATCGGCGTAGAGCAGGTTCTGACTAGGTACCTCGAACCAGACCGCGGCCGCTCGGAACTCCTCGAAGTTGGAGGCGGCGTTCAGGGCAAGGATGGAATCGGCTGTTCGCCCGGGTGTCAGCGCCGTCCACTTCAGCGCAAGCGCCACCTCGTTAGCCGTTCCCGGAAGGTCGGCGGGGCTGAAGGTGCCCTCGACGACGTCACGATGGGGCGCGCTGACATCGGACAGCAGTGGCCCCCACTCCGTCGCGCGTACGGTGATTTCGACGGGTTCACCCCCGGCAACCTCGATGGTTTCCGTTCGGGTCTCTAGCGGTAGAAGTTCGCCATCGCGTACGTACCGATCGCCGTTGAGCGCCTCGTACGCGAGGTCGGCGACGTCTGCCCCGTTGTTCGTGAACGCCCAGGCAATCCGATCGTTGTGTCCGATGATCACGCCCGGAACGCCGGAGAAGGTGAAACCGCCGACCGAGTAGGGACAGGCGGCGTCGACTCGCTGGCACTGCAGGTTCATCTGGTACCAGATGCCGGGAAGGCTGGGCGCCAGGTGTGGGTCGTTGGCCAAGAGCGCCCCACCGGTAGCCGACCGTTCGCCGGTCACGACAAAGGAGTTCGATCCAACGCCTGAGCCGTACTCGCCGAGCCACGCGTCCAGTTGGTCGGCACCGCTCGTCGCACCGTCGAAAAGTTCGGGTAGCACGGGAGCGAGCGCCGCGGTAGTACCGCTGTCGGCCGACCATTCCCCCGATGAATCGCCCGACCCCGCGACCCTTGACAGGAACCGGCCGTTGTCGACCTGACCGCCCGTGACGATGGGTTGGTGCTCGTCGTACGGGTACGGCGGATAGAGCTGAGCGATTCGCGACCGCACAGTGGGAGCCAAGCGTGCCCGGTCGGTTTCTTCGACCAGGTTGGCGCGCAGGTCCCACGCCATCGCTTTCAACCATGAAACCGAGTCCGCTGGGGTCCACGGCTCAATCTCGTACGAGGGGGCAGTCACCGCAAGCAGGGCGTACTCCAGGCTGACCTCGCTGGCGTTGCGCTCAGCCAAGTAAGCGTTCACGCCGTCGGCGTAGGCGTCCAGCGCGTCGAGGGTTTCGGCAGTCAACTGACCGAGCTCAGCTTCGGCGACCTCACGCCAGCCCAAGGTGCGAACGAACGTGTCGGTCTCGACCTGAGTGTCACCGAACATCTCCGACAATCGTCCTGCCGTGATGTGCCGCCGAACGTCCATCTCCCAGAAGCGGTCCTGCGCATGAACGAATCCCTGCGCATAGAAGAGGTCGTATGACGTGTCGGCCACGATGGTGGGCACTCCGCGTCCGTCTCGCAGAACCTCGACGTCGGCATCGAGCCGGGGCAGCGCGATCGTTCCTTCCGTTTGCGGGAACGGACGCTGCACGAGCCACCCCGCAGTGACCGTCGCGGCAATCAGCGAAAAACAGATGGCGCCGACGACAACAGCAACAACCGTTGGCCACCTCCGCCCATTGACCGGCCCCCCATTGATCCGCTGCGGTCGTGAACGCCGGCCACGCCGCGTCGATGGTCCGCGGGCGTCAAGAAGCTCTGGCTCTGACACGTACTGGACGCTACTCGAGGTTCGTCGGCCAGGAACTGCTCACGAC
>JAJAYM010000047.1 GCA_027117675.1 Actinomycetes bacterium
GACCTTCCGATCGTCGGCGATGTGCGAGGCGATGGATACTTCTTCGGCATCGAGCTGGTCAAGGACAAGGCGACCAAGGAGACGTTCGACGACGACGAGTCGGAGCGCCTGCTGCGCGGCTTCATGTCGAAGGCGCTCTTCGAGGCCGGGCTCTACTGCCGCGCCGACGACCGTGGCGACCCCGTCATCCAACTGGCGCCGCCGCTGATCGTGGGGCAGACAGAGTTCGATCTGATCGAGTCGACGCTCCGCTCGGTTCTCAACGAGGCATGGTCGATCCTGTAGGACCCACTGCTTAATCGGAAGGGGTCTGCTGCCGGCCGGCGGGGGACCCCTTCGCACAGCCACAGACTCTGGACCTACCCGAGGACACCATGACCGAGGACACCATGACCGAGGACACCATGACCGAGACCGCACTCCCCTCCCCTGGCGCCACCGAACGGACCACTGTTCGGCGCATCCCCGAGAAGGCCGTCAACGACCGGTCAACCGGCTACGCGATCTTGGATGCAGGGTTCGTCGCCCACGTCTCGGTTGTCGACGACACCGGGCAGCCCTATGTCGTGCCAGTCGGGTACGCGCGCGACGGAGATCGCGTGCTCTTCCACGGCTCGACCGGAAGCCGGCTCTTCCGGGGCCTCGCCGAAGGTCAACCGATGTGCCTGACGGTCACCCTGCTCGACGGCATGGTCTTGGCGCGATCGACCTTCGAGTCGTCGATGAACTATCGCGGCGTCATGGTGCTCGGATCCGCCATGGTGCTCGAAGGTGACGACAAGGACACCGCACTCGAGGTCATCACCGAGCACCTGCTCCCGGGACGCTGGAGCGAGGCGCGTCACCCGAACAAGAAGGAACTCGCCGCGACCCTCGTTCTAGCCCTTGACCTCACCGAGCTGTCGGTGAAGCTCTCCGAGGGTCCGCCTGAGGACGAGGAACAAGACGACATCGCCCGTCCGATCTGGGCCGGAGTCGTCCCCCTCGTTGAGACCTTCGGTGCGCCGGTCTCGGCCCCCGACCTCGTCGAGCAATACCCCGTTCCCGAGTACGTGTTGTCGTGGCGGCGCCCCGACCCGGGAAGGTGATTTCCTACCCCAACGTGGCGGTAGTTGGGCGGAGGTCGCGTTCGAACGCCACCTCCGCGCACGATGACCAGGTCACCTGATCATCGTGGTCGGGTGGGTCGGTGGTCGGCCGCTAGGCCTGCGCCTGCCACAGATCAGCTGCGACGAGCTCGGCGATCACCAGCTCAGTCAGAAGGCGGACGTCTTCGTCATCGTCATGGCGATAGCGAACAACATGGTCGACCCCGTCAACCGGCGCTCCCGCAGCCACGACGGTCGAACCTCGTTCACGTGTCCAACGCAGCAGCTCATCCTCGTAGCGGCTCCCCGGTAGCAGCAGCATCCGGTAGTCGTGCGTTCTGGTGAGGTAGACGTCAACATGGCTCCACTCTCCCGCCTCCGACGCTAGTGCAGCGAGTCGCGGCCCTTCGCGCAGCATGAGCGCTGACTGCTGGGCGTTGCCGAGCCTGCGGAAGGGAGCCACGACAGCCGTGACGTCACCGCCCGCCAGACGCTCAACCGTGTCTGGTAGCCAACCGACTTGATGGTCAATGAGGTCTTGCGTCGCGTCGACCGTGCGACCAAGGATGGACCGCAGATCACGCTCGACACCAGTGAACTTGGCTTCCAACGCCAGCAGCAGCACCTGGGTGTTGGTATACGAGCGGCAAGAGACCCCGCCCAGCTCCACACCTGCATGCATGAGCACTGTGGTATCCGCAGACTCAGTGAGAGGTGACCCTTCGGTGTTCGTGACGACGAAGACCGGCGACTGTCCTGCATACTGGCTCACCGCGTCCTGGGTCTCCCTCGATGCCCCGGACGCTGAGATGGCGACGACGAGCTGTTCAGTATCAGGTGGCGGTAGCAGCTCAGAGGAGGCAAGCTCGGCCACCGCGTCGACCCCATGGGCCCGAAGCCGAGCAGCGGCGACGCCGGCCGCGAACATCGACGATCCCATCCCCAACAGGAGGATCTGTCCGATGTCGTCTGGGACGTTCGACCAAGGATCATCGGTGACCAGAACCCGTTGTAGGTCGCGCAGCACGGATGGTCGCTGCAAAATATCAGCTGCAAACAGTTGAGGGTCCACGGTTCTCCTGAGTGGTCACGCCCGGGAAAAGAGCGCCTGCATTGCCTGGTCGGGCACGTAGCGCCAGCTCGGCAGGTGCCGCACAGCGTAGAGGAACTCTCGGCACTCTTGCTCGACCTGAAAGGGTCGGAGGAGCCGATCATCGAGAAGATGTGAGCTGCCGCGATCAGCGAGCCTGACCCGGTAAGAGTCAAGGAAGCGAGACTGCGCCTCCCCGATCCACTGATCGACCAGACCCCCGTCTGCTCCACCGACTCTGCGCAGAACGACGCGCCCCACATGGTCGATCGACTGCAACAGTCCCGCCACATCGCGGGCTGCCGGTTGCAAGGCAAGCCGCTGAGCCACCGGCAGGACCAGGTTACCGTCAAAGTCGCCAACCGCGTACCCGCCGGCCCACCGGAGCACTTGGCCGATATGCAGGTCGCCGTGAACGGGGATGGCCGTCGTCGTGGAGACGTCGCCCATCGCGTCGATCGCTGCTCCGATCGGCCGGCTGAGATCCACCAGCCGATCACCCTCGCGAGCATCGACTGATGCGATTGCGTCGTCGAGCGCGAGGTGGGCCAGTCGGCACCACGTCGCGACCTCGTCGGCTCCTACCATCTGCGCGGGTGACGCCATCACCTCCGTCGGTGTCGCCAAGGACGCATGCAGGTCGGCGACAACGGTGCCGACCTGACCAAACGCCTCGACCGACCCCGCCAAAGTGCCGCCTCGTGCAGCGAAGTCGCCGGCATCGAGCACCGCCCAGGTCCATCCGTCACTGGCGCCGGGGAGGTACTGCGCTACCGAGGCGACAAGCACCGCCCGCTGGCCGTCTTCCCAGGTCAAGAATCCCCAGGGCCGCGGCATCTCGGTGAAGCCAGCCAGGCTCAGGTGCGCGATCAGCTCGGGGGCGGGCGTTGGCTCAGCGTGCACCGCCCACTTCACCACCGCCGCGTCGCCAACCACGACGGACTCGTGGGTCTGGTCAACGTCCATCGCTCGCTCGCCAGCTGCGGGCGTGACCATCGTGCCAGCGAGGTGAGTCAATGAGGAGAGCGCGAAACCGCCAACTCCCAGCTGATCATGCTCCAGCAGCAGTCGCGCCAACGATGCCGCAGCTCCGTCTCCTGGCGTCGCCCGCACCAACGACGTGTCAGCTATGCAGAAGGGGGCTGCCACGAGACGGCCGGCACGATCACTGAAAACGCCCACCCTGCACTCGGCAGACAGCCGCATGGCTTCTAGCAGCGAGAGATCGCTGGGGACCTGCGAGCCGTCGACGCGACGAGGCGCCGGAAGTAGTTGGCTCGGATCGGTCGCGTCAGCGAGAGCGGCCAACGTCTGCGAGCTCAGCGAGTCAGGTTCGGGCACGATGGCCGCGCCACCTGCTCGATGACGTCAGCTGCGCGCTCCTTGCCTCGACGCCCCCGGATCGCGGCACCCATTGCATTCATCTGCGAACTTAGCTCGCGGTCGGCCAGCAGACCCTCGATGGCTCCTAACATCTCGTCATCGGTGAACGAATAGGTGCGCAGCCGGCGCCCGAAGCCGAGCTCGTCCATCCGTTGCGCGTTGTCGTACTGGTCCCAAAAGAGCGGGAGCAGCACCATCGGCTTGCCGAAGTGCAGCGCCTCAGTCGTCGTGTTGTTCCCGCCATGAGTGATCACCAGGTCGACCTGTGGCATCAGCGATGTCTGCGGAAGAAACTCAAGCCCCCACATGTTGTCCGCCAACGCGTACTCGGCGTGCTGGGGTCCCTTGCTCACGATGAATCGGTGCGGCGTGCGACCCAGGACGTCCACGAGCCTCTTCATCAGGTCGACGTCGGCGCTGCCCAGCGCCCCGAGCGACAGGTAGATCAAGGCTGACCCCTCGGGCCGATTGGCCACGGCGTCCGGCAGCTCAAAAGGCTCGTCGGTGGAGCGGACGCTGGAGTCGAGCCGGTGCCAGGTCTCGTCGAGTGGCCGTCGGTCGGTGTAGTCGGCCTCCTCCGGATAGACGTAGAGGTTGGCGTTCTTGGACACCGGCATGAAATCGAGGTCCGGCAGCGGCTCGGCACCGCACGAGACGACGAAGTCGTTGAAGTCGGTCCACATCGCACGGTGGGTGCGCTCGTACTCGTCGCGGAAGGCGGACCACGCGCTGTCGTCGCCGGCCGGCAGGCCAGAGAACGCTGGCGCAACCCCTGCACCCTTCACCTCGAGGGGGTTGCAGCTGACGATACGTACGAAGGGTGCGTCGGCGGTCAACAGCGCAGGGAAGATGACGACGTTGTCTTCGACGACGACGTCTGGCTGCTGCCGCGCCACGATCTCGCGCAACTGTGGCTCGCAGTACTTCGCGCCGTCGATCAGCGCTTGGTATGTCGGCGCGATGAAGGTTTCTAGTTGGTCGATGGTCGGCTTACGGAACTCCGGCGACGTCTCGCGGATGAACTCCTTCCAAAAGGCGCCAGGGTCAGCATCGTCAGCACCGTCTGGGGTGGGTGCGAGGTCAACCAGGTCCTCGACCAAACCCAAAGGTTCCAGCTTCCCCTTCCAACTCGCTTCGGCAGCAAAGACCACCCGATGGCCCCGCTCCAGCAGCACCCTCCCGATGCCCATGCAGTTCCCGGTCGGCCCATAGGCGGACTCGGGGAGGAAAAGGACGGTCAGCTGTCGAACGTTCATCACATCTCCTCGGCGATGGCGGGGAATCTCGTTACCCCGCGGCATCATGACACCCACCGTCGGACCAGTACCTCCGAACGCGCCAGCCGCGAGGGTCCATGATGGAGTACTGACGTCGTCAAGCGCCCTGGAAGGACTCAACCGTGACAACGCCGATCCTCGTTGCCAACGCCTACGCAGAGCTGTCTGCCGACCTCGAAGACTGGGGCCCGCGCGCCGGGGCCGACCGAGGGACACCACAGATGAGCGGCCGAATCTTCTACGAGGGGGGCGGCGTCCAGATCGGCGTCTGGGAGTGCACCCCAGGCGGTTGGACGATTACGGACCGGCCGGATCACGAGACCGTCCAGATTCTCTCCGGTCGGGCCCGACTGACCAACGCCGACGAGACCTCGGTCGAACTCTCGGCCGGAGACGTCCTCACCCTCCCTCGGGGATGGTCAGGGCGTTGGGACATTCTCGAGACCGTGCGCAAGCTCTATTTCATCGCCGGTTAGGACGCCGATCCTGGCGGTGGTATATTGGATCCAATCTTTGGTCGTCCACCGGGAGCCCCCATGCCTGTCCGTCCGCTCGACCTGATCGCCACCGACACGCTCCTTGATGACGAGGAGCGCGCCGTCCGCGACACCGTTCGCCAGTTCGGCGACGACCGACTGCGTCCGCACATCGCCGAATGGTTCGAGGCAGGAACCATCCCGGCCCGTGAGCTCGCCAGCGAGCTGGGCGGGCTCGGCGTGCTCGGCATGCACTTAGAAGGGTACGGGTGCGCGGGTACCAGCGCCGTCGCCTATGGATTGGCGTGCATGGAGCTGGAAGCAGTGGACTCGGGCATCCGCTCGCTGGTGAGCGTGCAGGGCTCGTTGGCCATGTTTGCGCTGTGGAAGTGGGGATCTGATGCGCAGAAGCAGGAGTGGCTCCCCGAGATGGCCGCCGGCACGAAGATCGGTTGCTTCGGGCTCACCGAAGCCGACTTCGGGTCAAATCCGTCCGGGATGCGCACCTCCGCCAAACGGGATGGCACCGACTGGGTGCTCAACGGCACCAAGATGTGGATCACCAACGGAGCGGTAGCCGACGTCGCAGTCGTCTGGGCTCAGACCGAAGACGGCATCCGCGGTTTCGTGGTCCCGACGGACACCCCTGGATTCAGCGCACCACTGATCCAGAGCAAACTCAGCTTGCGCGCCTCGATCACGAGCGAGCTGGTCTTCGAGGACATCCGCCTGCCGGAGTCGGCGGTGTTCCCGGACGTGACAGGGCTCAAGGGCCCGTTGTCGTGCCTGTCCGAAGCCCGCTTCGGGATCGTTTTCGGCGTGGTGGGTGCGGCCAGGGACTGCCTGGAGACCGCCATCGATTACGCCATCGGCCGCGAGCAGTTCGACAAGCCGATCGCCGGGTTCCAACTGACTCAGAAGAAGTTCGCCGACATGACGGTCGAACTCGACAAGGCGTTCCTGCTCGCGCTGCATCTAGGGCGCCTCAAGGACGCTGGCGCAATCCGTCCCGAGATGATCTCGGTCGGCAAGCTCAACAACGTGCGCGAGGCGATGACCATTGCCCGCGAGTCGCGGACCATCCTCGGCGCCAGCGGCGTCACGCTGGAGTATCCAGTGCTGCGGCCCGCGAACAACCTCGAGTCAGTGCTCACCTACGAGGGCACCGAGGAGATTCACACCCTGGTCGTCGGCGAGGCCGTCACGGGGATCGCCGCCTACCGCTAAGCGGTGATCAGCAGAACTCCTGCGACACGCAGTCCTCGCCACCGCCGTCGTCGGCCGCTCCACTGGTGAGGGCGACACCGAAGAGCACGGCCAAGACGGCGACCATCAGGGCAAGCCCCATCATGAAGCCTTTGCCGTCCATGGACGTCCTCCCCGCCAGTCAAGACCCCCGGGGAACCGACCACCGGGCCCTTACCCTGTCATGTCCGGCCAGCGTGGACACGCCTTTCGCGGGGTCGGTCAGCTAGTCGACTCTCTCACGGAGTTGGCAGCACCCGTTCCAAGGCCGAAACGGCTCGCTCACGGTGTGTACGCAGGAGCACGGCCGCAGCCTCGGCATCGCCTCCCCGCACCGCTTCAAGGACCGCGCGGTGCTCGTCGTGGACCGCATCTCGGTGGTCACCGTCGGAGTAGTAGAGCGACCGGTAGACGTCGGTGGCGTCCCACAGCACCCGGACCAGCCGCGATAGTCGAGGCATCCTGGCGGCCTCGACCAACTCGAAGTGAAACCGCCGGTTCGCCTCGGTCATCGTCGCGAGGTCACCGGACGCCGACGCATGCTCGACCTCCTCCAGCGCCGCAGCCATGACGGCCAACTCATCGCCGGTGATCTGCGGTACCGCACGGCGAACCGCCTCGGTCTCCAGCAGGTCACGAATGCGGTAGACCTCGCGAAGGTCATCGATGTCGAGCTCTGCGACGAAGTATCCGCGGTGCGGCCGGTAGATCACCTGGCCTTCACCCTCCAAAATCTTCAGCGCCTCGCGCAACGGGACGCGCGACACTCCAAACCTTTCCGCAAGCGCGTCCTGCAACACCTGCTCACCCGGACGTAACTCGCCGGTAATGATCGCCCGACGAAGCTCAGCCAGCACTGCCTCCTGGGCGGTCGGAGGGCGCCGGAACTGTTGCCGCGTCATGCTCTCCGCACCCCGCGTCCAACGTCGCCCACGTCAGCGTTCCCCAGCGGCGGTGGCGCGGTTCGGTAGCTGACGGGCGTACGTCCGAGCCGAATCGGGTTCGCTACCGTCGGCTCGCCCCCCACAGACGCCACCGGGTCCAGGCCGAGCCGCTCAGCGAGCGAGAAGGCTCCAGCAAGGTCGTGGATGGGCCCAGCCGGTACTCCCACCGCCGAGAGCGCGGTCAACCACTCCTGCGCCCCAGTCGTCGACAGGCGCGCGCACATTGCTACAAAGAGAGCGTCACGATGCTCAACGCGAGCTGGGTTGGTGGCAAAGCGGGGGTCATCGGCCCACTCCGGGGCTCCCATTACTTCGGCGCAGGCACGGAACTGGCGGTCGTTGCCCACCGCGATGACCAGTGGCGCGTCAGCCGTGGGGTAGGACTCGTACGGGGCGATGCTGGGGTGTCGGTTACCCATGATCTGCGGAACGAACCCGGCGCCGACGAACCCCGCAGACTGGTTCACCATCCCTGAGAGCAGTGAGGAGAGCAGGTTGACCTCGACGCGCTGACCGCGTCCGCTCGACGAACGCTCATGAAGGGCGGCCAGGATCCCAACGGTCGCATGCAGGCCGGCGATCACATCAACGAGCGCGACGCCTACCTTGACCGGTTCATCGGGGGTGGCCCCGGTGATGCTCATCAGTCCACCAACGGCCTGTACGAGCAAGTCGTAGCCGGGCAGCTCGGCGCCACCAGTAGTGCCGAACCCGGTGATCGAGCAATAGACCAAGCCTGGGTTTACGGCACTGAGATCGTCGTAGCCGAGGCCCATCCGATCGAAAGCTCCTGGTTTAAAGTTCTCGACCAGAACGTCACTGCGCGCGGCGAGCTGCCTGGCTTGCCCGAGTCCGCCCTCGGTCCCCAGATCAACGGTGACCGAGTCCTTGTTGCGGTTGACCGAGGCGAAGTAGGTGGACTGCTCACCACGCCACGGTGGTCCCCAGGCCCTGGTGTCGTCGCCGGTCATCGGCCTCTCGACCTTGACCACCTCGGCCCCTAGATCAGCCAGGAGCATCGTGGCGTACGGACCAGCCAGAACCCGACTGAAGTCGGCGATTACCAGTCCGTCAAGCGCACCTGCGATCACACGACCTCCACTCGATAGGTGGAGATTGTATCCAATGTTCGGAATTGGCTCAGTCAGGCTCGCTCGGCGCTCGTCCGCCGATCCTCAGCCACCGTCCGCGCCATCCCCAGGAGAACCCGGATACCGGCGCCCAGGAGAGCGATGCCCAGGACCATCTGCAGCATCGTCACCGAACGGGTGACTTCTGATGTGGGGGTGACGTCGCCGTACCCGACGGTGGCAAGTGTGGTGACGGTGAAGTAAAGGGCATCGAGGCGACTGAGCTCCTCGCTGTAGCTGCTCGGGGTTGCTGCCGCCAAGCTGTAGTGGATGCTGGCCGTCGCCACGATGAACACCGTCGCCACGAAACCGATCGCCTCGACGGCCCGGAGCATCGGGTAGCCAGTCGAGCAGCGCGGTCATGGCGATCGCCATGCGTGCGAGCATGGCAGCCACCTGCCGCGGACCAGCCGCCCCCGGGAACAGCGACGAGACAGGCTTCTCGGTCAACTCAGCTCCCCTGCGGCTCGGTCGCTGCGGCCAGCTGGCCACATGCACCGTCGATCTCGCGTCCCCGGGTATCGCGCACGGTGACCGCGACGCCATGGTCCTCAAGCTTTCGGACAAAGGCTCGCTCAGCTTCTGGCGAGGACGCCGTCCAGACTGACCCTGGTGTCGGGTTCAGTGGGATCACGTTGACATGCACCAGACGCCTCTTGAGCATCGACCCGAGCAGGTGTGCACGCCACGGCTGATCATTGATGTCACGGATCAACGCGTACTCGATCGAAACTCGCCGGCCGCTCGCGTCGGCATACGCCCACGCGGCGTCCAAGACCTCGTCGACGGAGTAGCGGGTGTTGAGCGGCACAAGGGTGTTGCGAAGCTCGTCGTCAGGGGCATGGAGCGACACGGCAAGCGTGACCGGAATCCGCTCGGCGGTGAGCCGCTCCATGGCGGGCACCAGACCCACCGTCGAAACGGTCACCGACCGCGCCGAGATTCCGAGGACGGACGGCGACGGTTCAGAGATTCGCCGTACTGCGTCAATGACGGAACGGTAGTTGGCCAATGGCTCACCCATGCCCATGAAGACAACATTCGATACCCGTCCCGGGCCACCGGCCACCTCGCCGGCTGCCAGCATCCTTGCTCCGGCGACCACCTGCTCGACGATTTCGGCCGTCGACATGTTCCGCGTTAGGCCAGCCTGGCCGGTCGCGCAGAACGGACAGTTCATGCCGCAGCCCGCCTGCGAGGAGACGCACATCGTCGTTCGACCTGGGTAGCGCATCAGCACGCTTTCGACCGTCGCTCCGTCGAAGAGCCGAACGACGTTCTTGACGGTGGCCCCGTCGTCGCAGGTGAGGCTACGGACGGGTGTGAGCAACGGTGGGAGGACCCGCTCGACAAGTTCGTGTCGGCCGGCGGCCGGCAGGTCGGTCATCGCGTCGGGTTCGTGGGTCAGCCTTTCGAAGTAGTGACGCGAAAGCTGGTCGGCGCGGAACCCCGATTGACCCAGCTCCACGAGCCACTCGCGCCGAGCGGCAACGTCAAGATCGGCGAGGTGACGTGGCGGCTTGGCCCGCCGCGGCGCGACCATCATGAGCTTGCCTGGTTCAGGCGCCATCAGAGCCCCCGGCGTGGGCGACCCGTTGCAGAAGGTCCTGAGGGTCTATTCCGAGTTCGTGGGCGGCGCCGGTCAACCACTCAGTGGCCAGGTCGGCGGGGGTGAGGCCAGCACCACCCAGTACCGCCTGAACGGCGAGGCCGTCCATCAGACAGGCGATGCGCAGGGTGGTTCTGGCCGAGTCGACGACCGTGAAGTCGCCGGCGGCAGAGCCAGCATCGATGACGCGCTGGATCTCGTGGCGCCAACGTTCGTCCGAGGCTCTGCGCAGTGCGTCGATCCGCTCGTCGTGCAACCCGCGGACCCATACCTCAAGCCACAGCTGCCAGTCGCCGAAGGCTGGCCCGCCTTCCGCCGACAGCACCCCCATGCGCACCAGTTGGTCCTCTGGGGCCGAATCATGACCTTCGGCGAGCTCGGCGTAGTAGTCGTCCTCAACTGACTCCAGTGCCGCGACCAAAACATCGGCCAGGCTACTGAAGTGGTACAGAACCAGGGCCGGACTGGTGCCAGCCGTGGTCGCGATATCGGCTACCCGGGTGCCCGAGAACCCTCGCTCACGGAGAACAGCGATGGCCGCGGCCAAAATGCGGCGGCGGCGTTCGTCTGGGGCCTTAGCTGCCAACGTCAGGCCGTCATCATTGCCCATGCGGCTCCATCACCCCGCAACCGCGGCTAGCACGAGCGCCATGACTGGCGCAGTCGGCAGGAGGGAGTCGAGACGGTCCATCATCCCGCCGTGCTCGGGGAGCAGCCGACCCATGTCCTTCACACCCAGGTCGCGCTTGAGCAGCGACTCGGCGAGGTCGCCAACTGTCGCCGTCACTACCGCGACTAACCCAACTAGCGCCCCCTGCCACCAGGTCGCGCCCAACAGGAGCGGAACAGCCACCGCCGACCCCAGCGTCGCTGCCACGACCGACCCTGCCAAACCTTCCCAGGACTTCTTGGGACTCACCGAAGGGGCCATGGGGTGCTTCCCGAACCGCACCCCAGCTGCGAAGCCGCCGGTGTCGCTCAACGCCACCGCCAAAATGAAGACCACGATTCGGTCCGCGCCGTCGTCGGCAGCCACCATCAATACCGCAGATGCAGCGAGCAGCGGAACGTAGACCGCGACGAAGGCCCCCACCACGACGTCTTTGGCCAGTCGTTCGCCACCGGCTCCCGCAACACGTGCGACCGCCATAGCCACGATAGTGAGAATCAGCGCGACAGTCAGGGCGTCAGTGCCATCCGCGTACGCGGCGACGACCATTGCCGCACCGCCCACAACCAGTGGAAAGACCGGCACGTCGATCGACCGCTTGGCCAATACCTCGCACACCTCGTAGACGGCGATGACCACGGCAACGACGACGAGCGCGACAAAGAGCACAGTGACGGTGTAGAGCGAGACGAGCACCAGAGCTGCCATCGTGGCGCCGACGGCAGTCGCGACCGGAACATTGCGCCCCGCCCGACGCCTCTCCCCCGTCATGCCGCTGGGGTTTGTCGTCGAAAGCGGCGCCCCAGTCGAGTCAGTCATCAGACCTCAAGCAACTCGGCTTCCTTGTGCTTGAGGAGATCGTCAACCTGCGCCGTGAACTTGTGCGTGAGCTCGTCGAGATTCTTTTCAGCGCGGCGTACGTCGTCTTCGCCGACGTCACCGTTCTTCTGCAGCTTGTCGAGCTCGTCCTTGGCGTGTCGTCGGACATTGCGCATCGTCACCCGGGCATCCTCAGCTTTGGTCTTGGCGACCTTGATGAACTCTTTGCGGCGCTCCTCAGTGAGCGGCGGAAATGAGATCCGGATGATGGTTCCGTCATCGACTGGGTTGACGCCGAGGTCGGAGTCGCGGATCGA
>JAJAYM010000048.1 GCA_027117675.1 Actinomycetes bacterium
AGTCAGGTTACGTTGCCACCATGGACGAATCACAGGCCGAAGCGCCTTCTGCGCCGACGGTGACCGCGACTCCGAATGGCCCCTTTCACGTCAAGGGCATCCGGCGAATCGTCTGGCGTGAGGTGGTGGAGACACTCGGAGGTGAACCGATCGCCTGGCGGGAGCGCGGCGTCGTCGCCGAGGCCGATCAGGAGTACTGGCTCTGTCGCTGCGGGCAGTCGGCCAACAAGCCCTTCTGTGACAACAGCCACCGGACGGCGGGATTCAACGCCGTGGACGCAGCCGATCCAGGGCCTCGGTCCGAGCGAAAGAAAGACCACGGCGCAGGGCAAGTCACGCTCGAAGATGATCGCGGGCTCTGCGTGAACACCGGCTTTTGTGGCAACAAGATCACCAACGCGTGGAAGCTTGCTGCCCGCGACGACCTGGACACTGCTGGAGCCACTCAACTGATAGCGATGACCGAACACTGTCCCTCAGGAGCGATCTCGACCAGGGTGGCCGCCGGTGACCTCGAGTCCACTCGGCCCACAGAAGTCGTGCTGATCCCAGACGGCCCTCTCTGGGTAACCGGTGGCGTCACCGTCGAGCGATCAGACGGGGTACAGCTCGAGACACGCAATCGGGTCACGCTTTGTCGTTGTGGTGCGTCCAAGAACAAACCGCTCTGCGACGGATCTCATATCGAAACAGGGTTCAAGCACTCACCGTGAACTACCCGTCAGTCTGTGAAAACCAGCTCATCACCGACGCTGACCGCCCCAGGCTCGAGCACGTCAGCGTAGACGCCGAGGTTCAACCCATCGCCCCAGGCGTTCGGCAACATCCCCCGTCGGGAAGTGATGAGCGCCAGAGTCTTTAAATCCCTCTCGCCCGAGTCGGGGTTTCGTGTAGTCGCATTACAGCGAGGAACCGGACCCTCCAGCCTGAGTAGGGCTGTCCCCACTCGCACTGTTTGCGACTGCCAGGACTCCTCCTCGTAGGCGCTGACGCCACTAATGCCCATGAGCATCCGGAATCGCCGAGCGTCGATCGCAACGGACGCGCCTTCCCTGAGATCTGCGACCGAAGCGTCCGACAGCAACGTAACCGGGTGCTCATCGAATGCGCCGCCCGACTCGTTGGCGCGGACCAAAGACACGGGTCGACCGGCGAGCTCGGAGAGCCACGGCGCCCACTTACCGCCGACAACGCGACCCGGCACGTCTCGACCCTCCTCGAAGTTACCCACGACCGGCTCTCCCAGAACAACTGCGTCTTGGAGGACTCGACCGTCTGGGTGGGTCAGTGCCAGCTCGTGGGCATCTCGATCGACGTCCGCTTTCCAACTAGCAAAGATGCCGGTTCTCGTGATCGACAGCAGCCTTTGCTCCTCGTCGATGAGAAAGAAGTCGCGGTCCCCCACCGCGCCGTTGGCGTCCAAACTCACGCTCTCGGGGTGGTGAAGCGCAAACCCCTTGATAGGCGTCGTGGATAACACGGTCACGCGGGGAGCGTCGTTGAGGCCTTGCTGATTCGTCACAGGGGCAGCATTCCATACGCTCGGGCGCGATGCGCCGCCCCGAGCGCGGCTACAGCGGCTTCTGCCAACGCACACTGCGTTCGACGAACGCGATCGAATCAATGATCTCGATCTGCCGCGACCGCTCAAGGAACGTCAAACGGTGCCTCGCTTCAGCGACTCGCCATGGTCGAAGGTAAAGCGCAGCGCCGTTTCCAGGCTGCCAGCCCGCATCCGGGATGCGTCCCCATCCGACGCAGCCGGCAGAGCCGTACCGGCGGAAACTACAGCAATGGCAGCCAAGGCCGCTCCCCATCGCAGCCTCGTCATCGTTGGTTGCATGTGCGCTTTTCGTCCATCTGTCAGAACAGCCGTCCTACCCAGGCAACATCGATCCGAAACGACCCGAGGTGGCTGCGACCCCTGTCGTCCACCTGCCCCGAGTGCGAAGAATTCTTCGGAGCTCACTGGTACACCCCGTGCGACTCGGAAGGGTCCAACCTGTACTGCGTGAACGCGCACCCAAGCGCACCGAGACGTGGGATGCGGGCGAGGTCCCTGGCCACGGTCATGGACGGGCACGAACCACAGACCGGCGAGACAGAGCCGACGAAAGAGCCGACGTCAAGCCGACCTTGTCGGCCAGCATGCGGACCGCGACCGACCCGACATGAGACACCACACCGGTCCCATCAGCAGAAACTGACAACCCAGCAGACCACGAAGTACGCTTCACCTGCGAAGTGCCTCTCTTGAAGGTGTTCCTGGACTCTCGATAAGCCCAGTTTCCCTTACAGGACAGGCACTTTCGCGCATCTACCGCACGTGTCAACCCACCAGTCATGAACGATCCGGGCTAGAATCGGTGCCCCAGCCATTTCACCTGAGACATGCCTGCGATCGGCGACCACGCCCGTCCGGAACTGCGGACGTTTCAAAACCCACCATCTCGGTTCCCCCATCGATCATCATGGGAAGAGAGGTCCGCGGGTTGCGGCGCGAAAGTCTCAGATGATCGCCGGGCTAGTGCATCCCCGCATCAGCGACACCCCCGACGGGTTCTCACCTGGGATCTAACGCTCCTGCCACGCTCGCCGGTCAGGGTGTCGCCATGGCACCCGACGCACACAACCGGTGTCGTGTCTCGACCTGACCTGTCGGACTGGTGGCAGAAGCTCACCGAGGATCCGCAAGACTTGCTCAATGCGTTCAGTTCTTCCGGCGATGTCCAGCGAGCGACGGTTTTGCGTGATCTCCATTCGCACGCCGCTGAGCGCGGAGTCTCCGTGGTGTATACGGAAATCGGATGAGGGTTCAGGTGCTGGTCGCATGGGATGCGAATCGGGTGTTCCTCCAGGGGTCGAGGGTTAACACCGGACATTTTGGCCCTACGAGCACGTCTGCGATGACGTCGTCGGATCCTGAATTATCGACAGCAGATTTTGGTATGAGATTCGCAGAGTGGTCGAGTGGAGTCAGACCGCCCCTGAACTGAGCTTTCGGGATGCCGATGAGGCGTTCCAGAAGCTGGCTGGCTACCGCAGCCGTAACAAGATGGTCAAGAGTTCGGCGGGGGTCCTCGTCATGATGGATGGTGACGTGGTTACCGTGATCCCGTTCGGCAAGAGGTGGGAACACCTGGATGAGGATCAGCAACTGCACGGCATCAGCCTTGATGATGACGCACTGGGCGCCCTGGTGGTGCAGGGCCTGAGACAGTCCGAGCCGCACATTCCTACAGATCCGACCGCGCCATCCTCATCCTGACTCTGAGCAGGAGCCGGGCGTGGTAAACACCTAGGCTGGGCGTCGTCGTCAGCGCCGCCCAGGGCCACGGAGTCATCGGCTCTTCGATGAACGCTCCTTCGCTTCCCGGAGCACGTTGTCTGGGTCGAAGCTATCTGCCGTGATCTCAGCCAAGGATATTGCAGGGCGCAGCGCTTTTGACCTGCACGTTTGTTGAGCAGGGTCGCACAGAGCTCAGCCGACTCGAGTGCGCGACTATCTGGACTAGCGTCCGCGCGTCACACTCTGTGTTTCCGGAGGTCTCAGCGCTAGCACTCCCGCCAGGGAGGGACGCGCTGGGTGACGGACACAGAGCGGCGTACTGCCAAGCCCACAGC
>JAJAYM010000049.1 GCA_027117675.1 Actinomycetes bacterium
CCCACCGATCAGTGCGTAAACCACGGTAGACCAAGAGTCGGCAATCTCCTGAGGTCCAGCCTCAAGGAGTAATACCCGCTCAGCGCCGGCACAGATTCGCGACGCCTCGGACTTGGAGATGCCGGAGTCGATCCCCATTGCCTCGACCAGGTCATGGACGCTGCGGGTGGAGATGCCTTGGACGTAGGCCTCCATGATGACCGCGTGGAGAGCCTGATCGACCCGGCGGCGGGGCTCGAGGACTATCGTGAAGAACGACCCCTTACGAAGCTTGGGGATCCGCAGACCAACATCACCAGCCTTGGTGGACACCAGCCGCGGGTGGGACCCGTTTGCGGTCAGTCACTCCGGACTCGGTGCGTTCGTAACGGCCAGCCCCGATCTGTTCGGCGGCTGCGGCTTCGATCAGCTCCTGCATCACCATCCGGACCGACTCATGGACCGGTTCCACGCCATCACCGGCGCGGAACGATTCAGGAAGTTCGGACAAGGCAGACTGGGACAAGGCCATCGGTGGATTCGCTAACCCTGCGAGATGTCGCCTGGTGTGTGACCGGGTCATCGTTGAGGCAGTTCTGGCAGGTCAGTCCCATGGGGCGGTGGCACGCCAGTACGGGAACTCCAGAGTGTGGGTCGGCAAGCTCGTGGCCCGTTGGCGGCCCGTTGGCGGGCCTACGCGGAGATATTTGCTCAGTCAACTCGGGGGCAACCGAGGGGTTGACGCTGTCGAAAGGATGGTCTAGAGTCGAACATGTGTTCGAACGCGGGTGAAGTCTCCCGTCGTCGAGCTGGTGAGCGGCAGTCGAAGGTCGGTGCTTGAGGCCGAGACCTGGTGGCTGCAGTCGGTTCAGGTGACTCTTTCTCAAACTTTTTTCAAAGTCATGCCCCTGTCCGCACTCGCCCCCGAAGGAGGTGCCCAAATGGGACGCGACCATGCCGATCCAGCGAGGCCATCCGGGGATGCATTGCCGTCCGGGGGCTCGTTGCCATCCGGGCGCTCGGCATCGTCCGATCCAGCGAGGCCATCCGGGGACGGCGTTGATGCTGGCGGCTGGGCGGTGCCTGGGCAGGGAGTCCGGAATCCGTTCCCGCCTGGAGCGCACGTGGTCGCGGAGGCCCAGCAGGTCTTCTCACCCTTCGTCGCTGAGGCGGACGATCTGCCGACGGCGGAGCAGCTGGGGGCGATGCGGCACGTGATCGACCAGTTGGAGGGTCTGTGGCTGGCAGCCACCGCCGACTTCTCCGAGTCCGGCGAGCTGGCCGAGACCGGCCATCCCACGTTGGCGTCTTGGATGCGGCACCGGTGCAACCTGGCTCCGGCTGAGGCGACAGCGCGGGCGAAGGTAGCGTTCGCGATCACCGCGTCGCAGCCGACCACCGGGAACGCAGTGCGTTCGGGCGCGGTGTCGTGGCGGCACGCGCAGGTGATCGAGCAGACCCTCCGCCAGGTGCCGGCCGAGCGACGCGAGGAGGCTGAGACCGCCCTCGTCGAGCACGCCGAGTCACTTGATCCCGGGCAGCTCCGCAGGGCTGCCGACCGGCTGGTGCACTGCTTCGACCGCGCGCGAGCCGATGACGCCGCGATCCGTATGCTCGACCGGCGCGGCCTGTCGGTGGCTGAGACGATGGACGGGATGGTGTCGGTCAACGGTCTGCTCGACCCGGTCACCGGGGCGCTGCTCCTGACAGCGCTCGACGCCAAGCTGCGTCCGACACCCAACTCCGGCGATGACGGCGACGGCCACCGGGAGTCCGGTGCTTCCACTAGTTCCCCCGGGGATGTCGCGCGCGCTGATGAGGTGCGGACCTGGTCCCAGCGTCGAGCGGATGCTCTCGGCGAGATCTGTCAACAGTGGCTTCAGGACACCAACCAAACCACCGTCGCCGGGGTCCGGCCGCACCTGTCGGTCATCGTCGACCACGCATCCCTGGCCGCCCGGCCGGCTGGCACCCCCGCGTCCGATGTCGAGACGGCGGGAGTGGAGCCGGCGCAGCTGGGCTGGGTCGGTCCGATCACCGCGACCCAGGCGCAGCTGATCGGTTGCGACGCCACGGTCTCGCGCATCGTCACTGACGGTGCCTCGCAGATCCTTGACGTGGGCCGGGCCACCCGCACCATTCCCCCGGCCCTGCGTCGGGCCGTGGTCGCCCGCGACCGTACTTGCGTCGGGCCTGGCTGCCACCGCCCACCGGAGCACTGCGACGTCCACCACATCATCTTCTGGGAGCACGGCGGAGACACCTCCCTTGAAAACACCGTGCTCCTCTGCCGCCGCCACCACCGACTTGTCCACCTCAAACAATGGCGGGTGGTCATCGAACCCAACGGCACCCGAAAACTCTCCCCGCCCTGACACCGCGGGCGGCGCCGCTAAGGACCCGCGCCCCGCGCTCCATAGCTGCGCGTAACATCACCGCGCGTACCCCACAAGAAGGTGACGTATGGCCGCGCGCTTGGAGTTCCTGGACGCACAACAAACGCCCATGGGCGTCATCAGCCTTCGCCGCCGGCACGACCCGGTCTCCGATCGGCTTGTCTACGAGGCCAAGCTAGACGACGAGTTCCTGATGTCGAGCCTGTTCACCGCAGCCGAGGAAGAGGTGGCTCGGCTCGCGCTGGCCGAACTGGACGGTAGGGGGTTGGACGGTAGGGGGC
>JAJAYM010000050.1 GCA_027117675.1 Actinomycetes bacterium
CCTCAGTGCGTGCCGAGCTCAGACCTGAGATCGCGTCGCTCTCGACGGTGATGTTCTTGTTGACGCTGTTCGCCATTGCCTTGGTGGGCCTGGTGCTGCGCCGTGGCGGAGACTCGTCGTCCGACATCGCAGCCAACATGACCGGTACAGGCTGAGCCGCGCCGGTGGCCACGACCGGGCGTGAGGAGTCGGAAGCAGAGGAAGCCGACAGACAGTTTGACGAGCTTCTGCAAGAACTGCGGATAGCCCAGGCTGGCGTGCAGATTCTTTTCGCTTTCCTCCTCGTGCTGCCGTTTCAGAGTGGGTTCACTCGCCTGGCTGGCGAGTACAGGTCGTTGTATGCACTGTCCCTTCTGTCAGCACTCCTCGCTGCTTGCCTGCTGATCAGTCCCGTAGCACTCCATCGCATCCTGTTTCACCAACAGATGAAGCCTGTCGTCATCGGGTTAAGTCATCGGCTCGCCATCGGAGGGTTAGCGTTTCTGGCGATTGCGATGTCTGGGGCGGTCTCTCTTGCGTTGTCGGTAAGCGCCGGTCAGATTCCAGGCGCAATCGCCGGGGTAGGTGCGCTGATCCTGTTCTCGGCACTCTGGTTCGTCTGGCCGACCGTTCTGCGTACTCGCTCGTCGTCGTAAGAGCAAGTCGTCAGAGGCTGTGTCGTTACAGGAAATAGAGCCGGTTCAGGCTGACCGACTCGGCAGGGTCTGCGGACAGCTCGGTTCCGTCAAAGGTGACGCGCTCGCCTCGAACGTCGACGACCGTATCGCCGATAGTGGTGTTGCTGACCATGTCGGCCAGGCCGATGCCGCGGCAACGGCTCACCGGCAGCGCACGGCGTCGCAAGCCGAGGGCGTCCACGTCGCAGGCGCCGCTGACGAAGGCGACCGATAGCTCGGCTGCAGTGGCTCCGTGGCCGCCGAACTGCGGGCCGAAGACCAGCGGTTCGGCGCGGTCGACGGTGGCGTTGGGATCGCCGGTGAGCCCCCAGGCCGGGAAGCCGCTCTTGAGCACGAGGTTGGGCTTGGCGCCGAACCAGGCCGGCTGCCACAGCACAATGTCGGCGAGCTTGCCCACTTCGAGCGAGCCCAGCTCGTGCGCGAAGCCGTGGGCGATCGCCGGGTTGATGGTCAGCTTGGCGAGGTAGCGCAGCACCCGTGCGTTGTCGGCGTGGCCGTTGTCGCCGCCTTCCAGCGGGCCTCTGGTCCGTTTGTTCTGTGCGGCCATTGCGAACGTGCGTTTGACGGTTTCTCCGGCGCGTCCCATGCCTTGGGCGTCCGACGAGGTGATGGGGATGACCCCGAGGTCGTGCAGCACGTTCTCGGCGCCCATGGTGGCTCCGCGGATGCGGTCAGACGCCATCTGCACGTCGCTCGGAAGGTCGGGTTTGAGACCGTGGCTGGCGATGATCATGTCGAGGTGTTCGTAGATCGCATCCCGGCCGTAGGGGAGCGTCGGGTTGGTCGAGCTGCCGATTACGTTTGCTACGCCGGCAAGCTGCAAGACGTTGGGAACATGACCACCGCCGCAGCCCTCAACGTGGAAGGCGTGCATGGTGCGTCCGTCGAGGACGCTGAGCGTGTCGGCCACCGAGAGGCTCTCGTTAAGACCATCGGTGTGCAGTGCTACCTGCACGTCGTACTCCTCGGCGACGGTGAGCGCGGTGTCGAGGGCGCGGGCGTGAGCACCGGTGTCTTCGTGCACTTTGAAGCCGCAAACCCCACCGCGTTCTAGTGCCTCGAGCATCGGTGGCTTGGTCGAGGATGAGCCGCGTCCGAGAAAACCAATGTTCACCGGCCAGTCGTCGAAGGCGGCGAAGGCGTTCTTCAGCCCCCAGGGTGAGTTGACGCCGACGCCCCAGACCGGGCCGAACTCTTGGCCGATGATCGTCGTGACACCGGATGAGAGCGCGGCCTCCATGATCCGGGGCGAGAGCAGGTGCACGTGCGTGTCGATCGCTCCTGGAGTGGCGATCAGTCCCTCGCCGGGGACCACAATCGTGCTGTTGCCGACGACGATGTCCACGCCGTCCAGGGTGTTGGGGTTGCCGGCGCGGCCGATGCCGCTGATCCGTCCTTCGCGGACGCCGATCGAGACTTTGCGGATTCCGAGCACCGGGTCGAGCATCAGGACGTTGGTGACCACGAGGTCGCACGACTCGGTGGTCGGGACCGCTTGCAGGTGGATGCCGTCCCGGGCCGTCTTCCCGAATCCCATGAGGAACTCGTCGCCGTACTGCTGCGAGTCACTTTCGACCTCGACGACCAATCCTGTGTCACCCAGCTGCACACGGTCGCCGGTGGTGGCACCGTGCACCGCGATGTAGTCGTCCGACCTCATGCGGGGTGTCCGTTCGCGAGAGGGGCGCCGCCCGTGTCGAGGTAGCCGGTAGCTCGTGCTTTGGTGAGGGCGGCCTCTTTAGCGCCGTCGGCGTCCAAGGGTCCGTCGACGAGCCCGGCGAAACCGACGATGACCCGTTCACCGCCGATGGGTGTAAGGCTGACGGTGCGCATCTCGCCGGGGTCGAACCTGATGTTGTCGCCGGCGTCGATCCAGAGCCGCATCCCGTAAGCGGCGCCCCGATCAAACTCAAGGCGCGGGTTCACCTCGAAGAAGTGGAAGTGCGACGTCACACTGATGGGGA
>JAJAYM010000051.1 GCA_027117675.1 Actinomycetes bacterium
CGGCGAACGAGGTTGGACCTCGCCTGCACGTCGGGCAACCACTCACCGGGATCGCTGAAGACGACGACATCGCCACGGTCAACCGAGCCGAACCGCGTGCTGAGCTTGCTAACGACGATCCAGTCGTCTTCTTGAAGGGTCTGTTCCATCGAGCCTGATGGAATATAGAAGGCCTGGGCGACGAAGGCTCGGACGAAGGCCGCTACTGCCAGGGCCACGACAACGACGACCACCAACTCGACGAACCAATGCGTCCGCCGTCTGGACGTGGCAACACCGTGCGTCCCTGGCTTGGTCATGTCAGCTCCCGTAGCGACTGGGATCCAAGGGCCAGCTCAGCTACTTTGAGCTGGACTCTTGCTCGATCTGTTCGTCGGTCTGGGCCACATCGATCTCGTCGTTGTCGATCGTGTCTGGGCGGGTGAGGAACCCGGTGTCAGAGAAGGGCCAGATGATGACAAAGGCTCGGCCCACGACACTGTCAATCGGGATCGAGCCCCCGCCCGGGTCTCCGATGTGAGCGCGCGAGTCCGATGACGCTGAGCGATGGTCACCCATCACCCACAGCCGTTCGCCTGGCACCCGGATGTCGAAGGGGTCGTTTGACGGCTTGTTTCCCTCGAAGAGGTAGGGCTCATCGATCGGGACCCCGTTGACCGTGAGCCGGTCATCTTTGTCGCAGCACTTCACCCGGTCGCCTGGCAGCGCGATGACGCGCTTGATGTAGTCCTTCTCACTGGGGGTGGCGAACCCAAAGGCCCCGGCCACCGACTGCAGCCCCCGAGTGATCACGTTGCCAGTCTGCGCAACCTCGATCTCCGGATCCCAGGAGTCGACACCGTTGAACACGATGACGTCGCCGCGCTGGATGTCACCGAGCCGGTACGCGAGTTTGTTGACCATCACCCGGTCACCAACCTGAAGGGTGCTCTCCATTGAGCCGGACGGGATGTAGAACGCCTGGATGAGAAAGGTCTTGAGCAGAAAGGCCAGTCCCAGGGCAATCACCACCAGGATCGGCAGCTCACGCCAGAACGATGAGGGCCGCTTCGTCTTGCCAGAACTTCCGTCCTGCACGTCTGGGGGCGGTGGAGCGGCGTGATGCGTCACTGGCCGCTGGACGCCTCGCGACGCTCCTTGATCTTCGCCGCCTTGCCGCGGAGGTCACGGAGGTAGTAGAGCTTGGCTCGTCGAACGGCGCCGCGAGAAACGATCTCGATCTGCTCGATGACCGGAGAGTGCACCGGAAAGGTGCGCTCGACACCCACGCCGTAGCTCACCTTCCGGACGGTGAAGGTCTCGCGGACCCCTCCACCTGAGCGTCGGATGACGATGCCCTGGAAGATCTGGACGCGGCTCTTGTTGCCCTCGATAACCCGGACGTGGACCTTCAGGGTGTCGCCGGGGCGAAACTCGGGGATGTCGTCGCGCAGCGAGGCCGCGTCAAGGGAGTCAAGAGTGTGCATGGAGCTCTCCATCGGCTGCCACAGGTCAGCCGAGCGTGAGTCAGCAACGGCGGTGACGCCGCGCGATGACGGATGTACGGGACGCCTACGGCACGCTGTGCCCCCTGTGGCAGGAACGACACGCGACGAACGGCCTACCTAGTCTGCCACAGCCCCTCCGGTCGCCCGAAATCGACCGTCAGCCACCATCCAGCCGCACTCGGCAAGAGTTTCCTGGTCGTCACTGTCGAGCCGGCCCACGTCAAGCAGGGCAATGAGATCGGGCCGGAGCTGGGCGGTGCGTCGCAGCGAGGCATCGCGTCGCCAGCGCGCGATGGCTCCGTGGTGACCCGAGAGCAACACCTCCGGGACCGCAAGCCCCCGCCAGGAGACCGGCTTGGTATACGCCGGGGCTTCCAGGAGGCCGTCAGCGTGCGACTCGTCGGTCAACGAGCTCTGGTTTCCGACGACGCCGGGCAACAACCGGCCGAGCGCCTCAATCACCGCCAGGGCAGCGACCTCGCCGCCGTTGAGCACGTAGTCTCCGAGGGAGACCTCGCGCACCCGGCACCGCGCAGCTGCATCCTCGGCCACGCGCGAGTCGATTCCTTCATACCGACCGCACGCGAACACCAACCACGGCTCGGCTGCCCACTCGTGCGCCATCGCCTGGGTGAACGGTTCGCCGGCGGGGCTCGGCACCAAGAGCACCGGGTCAGCGGCGACGCGCGACGACAAGACGTGATCGAGGGCCGCCCCCCACGGCTCTGGCTGCATCAGCATTCCGGGGCCGCCCCCATAGGGAGTGTCGTCAACAGTGCGGTGACGGTCGTTGGTGAAATCACGCAGGTCGTGCACCCTCAGTTCGAGCGCACCGTCGCGTCTCGCCTTGCCCAGCAAGGACAAGTCCAGAACGTCGAAGTACGCGGGAAAGATGGTGACGACGTCGAGTTGCATCTGAGGAGTCACTCCACCACAAGGTCAAGCAGGCCGTCTGGTAGGTCGACGACGACGTAGCCGCGCCGAAGGTCGACCTCCGGCACCATGGCTGCAACGAACGGAACCAGCACCCGACCGCCACTGTCTCGTGTCACCACGAGCAAGTCTTGCGCGCCGTGGACCACCTCGGCGACAGTTCCAAGGTTCGAGCCGGTGCGATCAACAACGGCCAGCCCGACGAGCTGGTGGTCGTAGAACTCGTCGGGGTCTTCGGGAACCTCAACTGGGTCGACCACGGTCGACAGCAGTACGCCGCGTAGGCCCTCAGCGGCGGTGCGGTCGCCGACGTCGGCGAAACTGACGAGGAGCCGGCTGCTGTGCCAGCGGTGCCCTTCAACGGTGAGGTTGGGGTGTCCGGCGTGGTCGGTGGTGAGCGTCGAGCCTGGGGCGAACCGCCGATCCGGCTCGTCGGTTCGTGGTTCGACGTTGACGTCGCCACGTACCCCGTGGGGACGTCCGATCCGACCGACGCCGACCTGCACCGAATCAGCGCCCCTTACTGCTGAAGGTCAGCGGGAACCAGCGGAGTCCATGAAGTCGACCCGCACCCGACGTCGAGCCAGCGCGTCGGCGACGGTCCGCACTGAGGACGCGGTACGTCCACCACGACCGATCACCCGTCCGAGGTCGTCAGGGTGAACCCGCACCTCGTAGAGGCGACCGCCGCGGCGTTGCTCCCGGAGCTGAACCTGAACGTCGTCAGGGTGATCGACGATGCCGCGGACCAAGTGCTCGATGGCCTGTTCGATCATTTGCTCGGCGTGGTCTCGGACGCCGCCTCGGCCGGAGCCTCAACTGGCTTGTCAGCTGCTGCCTCGGCTGGAGCGTCAGCTGCTGCCTCGGCTGGAGCGTCAGCTGCTGCCTCGGCTGGAGCGTCCGCTGGCTTGTCGGCCGCCGCCTCCGCGGGAGCCG
>JAJAYM010000052.1 GCA_027117675.1 Actinomycetes bacterium
GCCTCGACCCAGGCGAGAATCGTCGCTGAGTACGCAGGAGTCAGTGGAACTCCGAAGCCGCCATAGCCGTTCAGGATGGTCGGTGCTGGGCCGGCAACGGCGCCGGCCCTACGGATGACGAACATTCGCACGTCAGTGTTGTCCGTGGACTGGTAAACCACTTGCTGGGACGTGGCTGGCGGTACATCGACCGAACCGGGTGCATTGGCCCACAGCGTCGTAGCGTCGGTTCGTGCGTCGTAGTGGTAGACCGACGGTGGCGTGACGTGGTCGGTGTAGCCGAACCACGCTTCGTGCCCGCCTTCGAGGCGCTCGCTGATCCCGGCAACGGTGCCGAGCCCAGGCATCGGCACCGACCCGGTCTCAGCACCGGTGCGCAGGTCGTGGCGATGGATGCGTCCAACGGCGTGATGGCTTCTGACCACCAGCAGCACAGGGTCGGGCAGTGCATCGCCGTCGAGGATCGACCAGCCTTCGAGGACGGCCTCGGGGTCTTCGGGGACGAGATCGCGCCATTGGTCGAGTGACCACACACCGGGCTCGGTGATGAGGATGCGGCCGCGGGGTGAGCCAGCATTGGTGTAGGCGTAGATGAGGCCGTTGCGTCCGAAGTGCAGCGACGTCTGGGCGTCGACGCCTTCTTGGACGGTGACGAGTTCTGGCTTTTCGGGCGACGATGCGTCGAGGTCGGCGACCCAGAGGTCGTTACGGGGCTCGGTCCCTGCAGAGGCAGCGATGGAGAGCCAGCGGCCATCGAGGCTGACGCTGACGCCGTAGTAGTTGGTGGCGTCCAGCCCCTCGCCAAAGATGAGGGTGTCGGTGTCGGCACCGGTGCCGACGCGGTGCAGCCAAACCCTGCGGTGGAACTGCTCTTCGCCATCGGGGATCTCGTCGGCTGGAAGTCGGCGTACGTAGTAGTAGGACTCGCCACCCGGAAGCCACGCAACGGGTGAGTAGCGCGCACGGTCGATCGGGCCGTCGACGATGGCGCCGGTGGCGATGTCCATGACGCGAAGCACTGACTCTTCGGTGCCCCCCTCGGAGAGCTGGTACGCCAGCAGGTGGCCTTCTTTGCTGGGCTGCCAGGTGTCGAGAGTGGTCGTGCCGGAGGCGTCGATCGCCATGGGATCGAGCACGATGCGCTCAGTTCCGTCCGCCTCGATCACGATCAGGACGGCATGCTCTTGTTCGGCGCTGCGTCTCATGACGAACTGGCGGTCGCCGCGCCAGACCGGTGCGGTAACGACCCCTGCGCCGACGAGCTCGGCCACCCGTCGTCGCACGTGTTCTTTGCCCGGCCAACTGTCGCGGGCGGACGCAAAGAGCTCGTCCTGCGTCTTCGACCACGCCTGCGTGCGGACGTCGTCGGGATCCTCGAGCCACCGATAGGGATCGGACACCGTGTGACCGTGCAGGGTGTCAACGAGCCGAAGGCGCTCGGCTTCTGGGTACGTGGGGCGGGAGGCGTCGGGCATGACGCCCAGCCTAGGGGGCGGCAGATCGCGGTCGAAGGCGGTTATTGCTGGCAGATCAGCGTGACTCACGTCACACTGGTGAGGCTATGTCTCGCGCGCTGGTGTTGAACGCCACCTATGAGCCGCTCTGCGTCGTCGCCGACCGCCGAGCGCTGGTGCTCGTCTTGTTGGAGAAGGCCCACGCGGTCGAACACACCGACCAGCTGATGCACAGTGAGCGGCGCAGCGAGCCGCTGCCCTCCGTCGTCCGGTTGATGCGCTACGTGCGGGTGCCGCGTCGCGCCGCAGTCCCGCTCACGCGTCGGGCGGTCTTCGCTCGCGACGGCGGGCAGTGCGTCTACTGCGACTCACCGGCGACGAGCCTCGACCACGTGGTGCCGAGGAGCCGCGGAGGCCTGCATGTCTGGGAAAACGTGGTCTCGGCGTGCCGACGCTGTAATCACGTCAAGGCCGACCGAAGTGTGTCTGACCTCGGCTGGCGGATGCGCCACGCACCCTTTCAGCCGATGGGACCCGCATGGCGGATCCTCGGTGCTGGCCGCGCCGACCCTGCTTGGGTTCCGTACCTGGTCGATCACGCTGGCGGCGGCGTCGACCATGCGGTGGGGCGTGCGGTTCTGGAACACCTAGCCCTGCCGGCGTAGGCAAGCGTCTGGGGGTGCGGCTGGGCATGGGGCGTAGGGGTTCGTTACCGTGACGGCATGTCCACCCTCGAGATCTTGGGCTGGTTCCTTCTGCTGCCCGTGATCTTTTTTGTCGTGATCAGCCTGCTGGTCTACACCCCGTCGTGGGTGCGTGGGCCGAAGTATCGGCCGGGCCTGTCGTGGTGGGCTGAACCGATCTGGATCGGCGGCCGCGATCTTGAGGTGGCTGCCCAGGCAGAGCCGGTGCGTGAAGGGGGTGGCTGCAGTGCCCGCTGGTGAAGCCTTCTCGGCCGGGCAGGTTGACGCCATCGAGCGAGCGATTGCCCATGCGCATGCAGAGAGCGATCTGGCCTACTCGGTCTTCGTTGGGGCGCCTGAAGGTGACCTGCGCGAGCAGGGCCGACAGTTGTTGGGGGCGCTCAGTGATGAGGCTGATCGCTCAGTCGTCGTCGTTGTCGACCCCGCGCACCGGCGTCTGGAGATCCTCACGGGGATGACCGCAGCGCGGTACCTCGACGACCGGGCCACCGCATTGGGCGCGATGTCCATGACATCGTCGTTCGCGGCTGGCGACCTCGCCGGTGGCATCGTGGCCGGCCTGCACACCTTGAGCGAGCACGCGCGACACCCGCGCACCCTGCACTCCGACCTCGCCGACTAGGCCCCGCCGGATGTCCCTGGGTGCCACTTCTGGACGCCCATTGTGACGCGCGCTATCTCCAGGTGTTGGTCGACCGGTTTGTCCACAGGCGGAGCTCAAGCGGGGGAGGCTGGCACCCCATCTGCTTAAGACTCCAGCCATGTTGCCCTCGACTCCATTTGCCAAGGCCGAAGTCCTTGACCTCGGCATCCGCAATCGAGAATGGCGCTCCCTGGTTTCCGAGGACCTTGTTCGTGAGGTGTACCCCGGGTGCTTCGTGGACGCTTCGCTCCCGGATACCGTGCAACTCCGGCTGGCGATCGCGTCACGCATCCTCTCTCCAGAGCTGGTGGCCGCACGTCGGACAGCGGCCTGGCTGCACGGGTTGGATCTCCTCGACTACCGGGGCTTCCCTCGTACCCCACCCCTCGAGGTCGTCACCCATCGACAAGAACTTCGCTCCAAAAGTTCACTGCTCACCACACATGTTGCCGATGACCTGCTCCCCGCAGATGTGATGACCGTCGGCGACCTTCAGGTCACCACCCCGATGCGCACAGCCGCTGATCTCGCGAGGTTCGCACCGCGTCCGGATGCCCTGGTCGCGGCGGACGCCCTTCTCAACAAAGAACTTGTAGTCCCTGAGGCCTGCCTGAAGAGCCTGGTCCGCTGGCGTCGGCGGTATGGCGTTCGGCAGGCATACGAGATCGCCGACTTAGCGGATGGGCGCAGTGAGTCAGGCGGTGAATCCCGGCTACGGCTTCGGGTCATTGACATGGGCTTGCCGCGCCCAGAACTGCAACTGCCGGTCTACGACCTATTCGGTGAGTGCAGGTTCCGGCTTGACGTGGGATGGAAGAACTGGATGCTTGCGCTGGAGCACGACGGGGAAAAGTTCCATGGACCCGAGCAACAGGAGCACATCTTCCCCACCAGCCAAGCGTTCGAGCGCGAGATGGATCGACTGGTTGGCGTGGCGCGCGGTCGACTGGGCACACTCGGTGCGTAAATGTGGCACTCAGGGGGACATCGGGCGGGGTTAAGGGGTGGACTGGGCGTGAAGGGAGCGACGGATGCCGTCGGCACCCTCGAGGAGCAGGCGGCGCAGGGCCGGCGGTGAGTCGTTGGCGGCTAGGTGCGCCTCGGTGCGATCGATGATCTCCTGCTCGACGAGGAACGACGGGTACAGCCCGTTGACCAGCGTTTGCGCTGACTCGTTCGTCCTCCTGCGCCAAGTGTCCTCGATCATCGCGAAGTAGGGGTCGACGAACGCGCGGTTGAGCTCGGCGTGATCGGGGTTGTTCAGTCCCGCGACGGTTGCGTTGAGGAGCGCGTTCGGCAGGTCGTCGGAGTCGACGGCTGAGTTCCAGGCGCGTTGCTTGTCTTCAAGGGTGGGAAGGGCGGCCCTCGCGGCCGCAACTTGCCGCTCACCACTGGCGGTGCGGTCGCGCTCGAACTCGGCATCGATCGCGTCGGCGCCGACGCGTCCGGTGGCGATCAGCCGGTGCACCAGGCTCCACCGTAGGTCGGCGTCGACGACCAGCCCTTCCAGGGCCGGACCATCCGCGAGCGTCTTGGCGACGATGTCGAGCTGGGGGTCGGTACGCGCAATGCTCACAAAGGCTCGGAACAGAGCGAGTTGGCGGTCGCTCTGTGGTGGCGCTCCCGCCGACTCCTCCTGCAGGTAGTCGGCGAGTGCGGCCAGCGCATCGTCGCGCTCAGACGCGGGCGTAAAGAGGTAGAGCGCCGAGGTGGCCTGGCGCACGACCACCTGTAGGACGCCGATATCGGTCTCGTGGGGCAGCCCACTGCGCACCAGAGCCACCCAATCGCGCGCCGGAATCTCGGCATCGCGCGTCATGTCCCAGGCTGCCGTCCAGCAGAGCGCCCTTGCCAGACTGTCCGACAGCTCGCCGATGTGGTCGACGAGAGTCTTCGCCGACCGCTGGTCGAGCCGGATCTTGGTGTACGCGAGGTCGTCGTCGTTGACCAAGACGAGATCGGGCTGCACCTTGCCGACGAGCTCGGGAGCGGCGGTTCGTTCGCCGATGACGTCCAGCTCGACTCGGTCTGACCGCACCAGTCCGTCGGCACCGTGCACGTAGAGGCCGACCGCGAGGCGGTGTGACCGGAGAGTCGGGTGGTCTTCCGGAGCCGTCTGGACAATGTCGAACGAGGTGAAGCATCCACGGTCATCGACTTCGAAGTCAGCCTTGATCGTGTTCAGGCCTGCGGTCTCCAGCCACTCCTTCGCCCAGCTCGAGAGGTCGCGCCCAGACGTCTCCTCGAGTGCCAAAAGCAAGTCACCCAGTTCGGTGTTGCCCCAGGCGTGGCGATCGAAGTACGAACGGACTCCGGCGACGAAGGCATCGCGTCCAACCCAGGCGACCAGTTGTTTGAGAACTGAGGCACCTTTTGCGTAGGTGATGCCGTCAAAGTTGACCTCGACGTCCTGGATGTCCCTGATGTCCGCGGAAATGGGATGCGTTGACGGCAGTTGGTCCTGTCGGTAGGCCCAGGTCTTCTCCAGGTTTGCGAAAGTGGTCCAGGAGTTCGTCCAGTGAGTGGCCTCAGACATGCAGATCACCGACGCGTAGGTGGCGAACGACTCGTTGAGCCAGAGGTCGTCCCACCACCGCATGGTGACGAGGTCGCCGAACCACATGTGCGCGAGCTCGTGCAGGACCGTTTCGGCCCGGCGCTCGTACGCTGCGTCGGTCACCTTGGAGCGGAAGATATAGTCCTCAAGGATCGTGACGGCGCCAGCGTTCTCCATCGCTCCTGCGTTGAACTCGGGAACGAATAGCTGGTCGTACTTCTCGAACGGGTAAGGCCGGGCGAAGAGCTCTTCGAAGTAGTCGAATCCACGTTTGGTCACGTCGAAGATCGGCGCAGCGTCTAGGTGCTCGGCGAGGGAACGGCGGCAGAAAACGCCCATCGGGATTCCCCGGTGCTCGTCCCGGACGACGTGATAGGGACCTGCGATCAGCGCAGTGATGTACGTCGACATGCGCCGGGTTGGTGCAAACGACCAGCGTGCAGCACCGGCGGTGATGGCCTCCGGCTGTGGTGTTGGCGAGTTTGAGACAACCTCCCAGTCGTCCGGGGCCGTGACCGTGAAGGCAAAAGCGGCCTTGAGGTCGGGCTGGTCGAAGCAGACGAACATCCGCCGCGCATCGATGACCTCGAACTGGGTGTAGAGGTAGACCGCCTTGTCGACCGGGTCGACGAATCGGTGCAGCCCTTCACCGGTGTTCATGTAGGCGCAGTCGGCGACGATGCGGAGTTCGTTCGACGCCGCAAGGCCGACCAGCTCGACGCGAGCTCCGTCGAAGGCGCTGACGTCTATGTCGGCGCCGTTGAGTGTGATCGACGTGACGCGTGGGGCGATGAGGTCGATGAAAGTTGAGACCCCTGACTCGGCGGAGAAGTGAACGGTGGTGTCGGAGTGAAAAGTCTCGTTGCCGGTCGTCAGGTCGAGGGTGACGTCGTAGCGATCGACGGCCAGGAGGCTGGCGCGTTCGCGGGCCTCGTCGCGGGTGAGGTTCTCACCGGGCATGCGCCACTCCCTTGCTGCTGGTGATTCGGTCGCGACGCTACGCGGGCCGCCCCCCGAACGCGGGGGGATCTCCAACCTAGTTGAGGAGGCGGTGGCGCGGCAGGCAAGGTGGCGATCTGCTTCGCAGGGCAGAGTTGTCTGGTCCCCACTAATCGGGGCGCCGAGATTGTCGGGGTTGCCGTAGCGGAACAGAGCGACTGGGTGCGCTAGCGTTCCCTCGCGTTGTCCATCCCGCACAGTCGCCCGTCTAGCTGCTCGTTCCTCTTGGAGGCCTTGTGACCACCCTGAACCCCTCGTTGACGCGTCCCGGCACTCTCGCGGACCTGATTCCGGGAACCGGAGCTGCCGCGATTGCTCGTGACGCCGCCCTGGTGTTTGGGGGAGCGGCACTCACCGGCCTCGCCGCCCAGGTGTCCATCCCGCTGAGCTTTACACCGGTGCCCTTGACGTTGCAGACGTTTGCAGTGCTTTTGGTGGGTGCGACCCTTGGCTGGATGCGCGGCGCCCTGAGCATGCTGGTGTACCTGGCAGTTCCGGTCGTGGGCGTCCCGTGGTTCGCTAACGGAAGCGACTACAGCGACCCGGCGCTTAAGTTCACCTACGGTTATCTGATCGGATTCGTCCTGGCGGCGGCTCTTGCAGGTTTCCTGAGTTCGCGAGGAAACGACCGACACTTCGTCTCGTCATTCGGTGAGATGACCCTTGCAAGCGTTGTTATCTACGCGGTGGGCGTCCCGGTTTTGATGGCGACGGCCGACCTTGGGGTTTCCGATGGAATCACCCAAGGGCTGGCTCCGTTTATCGCGGGCGACTTGCTCAAAGCGCTCGCTGCTGCCGGCCTTCTGCCCCTCGCATGGAAACTCTTCAATCGCGACAAGCCGGCCTGATGCGGGTGCATATCGGCTCCGACCACGCGGGGCTTAGCACCAAGCAGTTCCTCGTGAGTGCGCTCGCCGAGCGCGGTCACGAGGTCATCGACCACGGCCCACATGAGTACGACGCGCTCGACGACTACCCGCCGTTCTGTCTAGCAACCGGGGCGGGTGTCGTGGCCGATCCCGGCAGCCTGGGCGTTGTGCTTGGTGGATCCGGCAACGGTGAGCAGATCGCGGCGAACAAGGTGGACGGCGTCCGAGCCGCCTTGGTGTGGAGCGCAGAGATTGCCAGACTCGCTCGGCAGCACAACGACGCCAACGTGATCTCGATTGGGGCCCGGATGCACTCGCAGGACGACGTGATCGCCTTCGTCGAAGCGTTCATCGCAACGCCATTCAGCGGCGATGAACGACATGTTCGGCGGATCGGCCAGCTCGCCACCTACGAACGCACTGGCGAGGTGCCACCGACGCGCTGACCCCGTCGTCATGGGGCAGGCTAGCCCCATGCCAGAGGGTCACACCATCCACCGAATCGCCGGTCAGCACCGGACGCGGTTCGTCGGCGGGCCGGTGTCGGTCACCAGTCCGCAGGGGCGGTTCTTAGAAGCCGGGCGTCTCGATGGCCGGGAGCTCAGGGCTGTTGAGGCCTACGGCAAACATTTGCTCTACGAGTTCGATGGACGCCGCTACGTCCACGTGCATCTCGGCCTGTTTGGCAAGGTGCGGACCGCTGGGCAACCTGCGCCCCCGGCTGGCGCCACTGTGCGGATGCGCCTGTCCGTCGAAGACTGGTACTCCGACCTCGTTGGACCGACGCGCTGTCGACTCATCGATGGCGACCAGCGGGCGATGCTTCTGGCGCGACTCGGGCCGGACCCACTTCGGCGGGGCGCCGACCCGTCGTTGGCGTTCAGGCGGATCCAGGCCAGCCGGCAACCGATCGCGGCCCTGCTGATGGACCAGAGCGTCGTCGCGGGAATCGGCAACGTGTACCGTGCCGAGTTGCTCTTTCGGGCAGGCCTCGATCCCTACCGCGCCGGCCTCGAGGTGAGCGAGGACATCTGGCACGGAATCTGGAACGACACGCGCACCCTCATGCGGTCCGGCGTCCGTAGTGGCCGCATTGTCACCACCGAACCCGCCGATCGTGAGTCTATGAGTCGGTTGGTACGTGCTTCAGACGCGCACTATGTCTATCGGCGCACGGGCCGTTGGTGTCGGCATTGCCGAACGGACGTACGCGCAGCCGACCTCACTGGCCGCACGCTCTACTGGTGCCCGACGTGTCAGGGCTGACGAGGTCAGAAAACGAACGGGCAGTACGGGGGTGTGTCGGTGCGCAGCGCGGCGTCCAATTTCGAAGTCGCCCCCGGGCGACTTTCATCAATCCAACCGGCCCGTGCGAACTCACGAAATGAGGCGTCGCCGAGGTAGGCATCCCCGATAAGCCTGACATCGAGCGCGACGTCGACCGGGTCCTTGGTCCGATCGCAGGTCGTGCCGGAGGGCCCGCCTGCAATGCGCCACCGGCCGGCGTTGTCGGGGAAGCGGTGGTCAGTGACCTCAATGACGACGTCGCACTCGTCGCTGAGGGTGCGCGCCGTCATCGCCGACTGCAGATCGAGGATGCGTACGTAGAGGGCGTCCTCGATCTGACGCGTCGCGTGCCGGGGGTACGTCAGCCAGAGGTGGATTGGGTCGTCGATCGGCCCGTTGAACCACGACACTTTGGTCATCAGGTCGAAGGTCAGGGCGTAGCGCCACAGTGCTGCGTGGGCGGCGGGGTCACGACTCATCATCCGGTAGATCTGGAACTTTCCGTCGTCGTGCGCGGCTGTCCAGTCGGGTTTGACGTTGTACCGCATGAAGCCACGAACCCCGGTGTCGTCCTCGGCCATGACGGTGTACAGGGTGCTGGCCCCGTCGCGACTCGATAGCGGGTCCCAGGTCTGACGCGCGTGCCAGCGTTCGTCAACAGCCGGAACGCCACTACGCGCTGCCCGCTCTGCGGAGTAGATCGGCTGCGTGAAGGGGAAGTCGTCACCGGACTCGACCATGCGCAGTCGAAGTGACTCGTCCACTGGAGCGTCGCTGAGATCGCCGTGCGCGCGATTGATCTCGGTGCGCAAGAGCCGGGACGCCCGCCCGTAGCCAAAGCGCGGATAAATTGCCGGGTCGGCGGCCCAGAGAGCGGCGATCGGCTCGTCTCGGCTGAGTCCGTCGACGTGCAGGTTGTCGAGCATCGCCGACATGACACCGCGCCTGCGGTGGGTCGGCCGGACGCCGATGAACGAGACGCCGGCAGTGGGCACCGAGCCTCCGGGCACACTGACGTCGAGAGAGAAGTTGGCCGATACCCCGACCACCTGGTCGGCCTCCCACGCCAGGAAGGTCCGGTCGTCGTCGATGACGCCAAAGATCGGTGAGGCCCTCTCCTCCTCGGAGAACCCCTCGCCAAATGCCGTCTCGTCGACGTCAGCGATCATCTTGAGCGCGGCCTCGCGGTCGGCGAAGCCGTCGAGGTAGTTCTTGATCTCTACGCGCATGGGCCCTGCCTATCACCTGCGTGTTGCTCACGGCCAGTGGTTTTGCCTCGGCATCGACCCTAAGGTCAGCTCATGACCTGGACCTCGCCGCTGATCGAACGCTCCTCATTGCCTGTCGAGGGCGACGAACGCACCCTGCTGAACGCCTTCCTCGAGTTCCACCGCGAGACCCTTCTCTGGAAGTGCTCAGGCCTGACCGGCGAGCAGTTGGCGCTGCGCCCGGTTTCCACCTCGGCGATGTCGCTCCTGGGACTGGTGCGCCACCTGACC